>CAYVGN010000105.1:0-4515 GCA_964451215.1 uncultured Acidobacteriota bacterium | reverse complement strand
CCCCTACATCTACCAGTTCAACCTCAGCATCCAGCGGCAGATCACGCCGAACCTGCTGGTGGACGCGGCCTTCGTCGGCAGCCGGGTGCGCAGCCTGCCCGTCAACAAGTCCATCAACTACGTTCCTCTGAACGAGTTGCAGAAGGGCGTGGCCTACCTGCAGCAGGTGGTAACGAACCCGTTCGCCGGCCTGCTACCGGGCTCCGGCATCAACGGGGCGACGGTCCAATTGCAGCAGTTGTTGGCGCCCTATCCCCAGTTCTCCGTGACGCGCGGCGACGGCTCGGCCACCGGCGGCGTCACCGCCAACTCCTCCCCCATCGGCCAGAGCTCGTTTCACTCCTTCCAGTTGCGCCTCGAGAAGCGCCTCTCGCACGGGCTGACGTTCATCAGCTCCTACATGCTGTCGAAGAACATTGAGAAGAACAACTTCCTTAACGCCCAGGACACCAGGCTGGCGCGGCAGCTCACCGACTTCGACCGCACGCACGTGTGGGTGTTCAGCGGGGTGGCCGAGCTGCCCTTTGGCCGCGGGCGCCGGTTTGCCGCGTCGCTGCCCGGTTGGCTCAACCACTTTGTTGGCGGATGGCGCTACGTCTGGATCGCCAACATCGGCACCAACCGGCCCCAGGACATGCCCGGGGGATTGGAACCGCTGGGCCTTGACCCCAAGGTCAAGAACCGGAACTACGACCTGTGGTTTAACAACTGCTACATCAACCTGAACAGCACGCTCAGCCCGCAGTGCGCCGCCAACAACCTGCAGCCCGCCTGGCGCGTGCGGGCGCCCGGCGAACTCCGCACCACCCCCAACCGCTTCAGCAACATCCGGCGGCCCCTCCGGCCGGTGTTCGACATGTCCCTCCACAAGGACATCCGCATCAAGGAGCGGCTGCGGCTGGAGTACCGCTTCGAGACCTTCAACACCTTCAACTCGGTCATCTTTGACGCTCCGGTCACCGACTACTCCAACGCGAACTTTGGCAAAATCCCGCAGCCCCGCGCGCCCATCTACTTCCCGCGCAACCTCCAGATGGGCCTGAAGCTTTACTTCTGACGGGAAGAAACCGCAGAGGAACGCCGATCAACCGAGATCATGAGGCCATTAGATCGGCGTTCACCGGCGCGTCCCGGGGTGTGTCGGCGCTTTCAAGAACCTGCGCGACCGGCGCTGATCGGCGGTTTCAGCGGAAGACTGGCTCCAGGCGGAACTTGTAGCGGTAGGGCTGCGGCGGGAGGCGGTATTGGGGATGGGGCAGCGCCCCCCAGCTATTGTCCCCGCCTACGCCCATCTGCCGGTAGTCCAGGTTCACGGTGATGTTCGGCGAGCGGCGGATCTGGTAGGGGTGCTTCCGGGTCTCCAGCTCCTGCATCTCGTAGGGCCAGGCGGAGAAATCGAGCAGCGGCAGGCCGACCGCCTTCAGGCCCGCGCCCTCCTTGCCGGTGAAGCTGACCCAGCGGACATCGGTGCGGTTGCCGTTCTCCTGAGGTTCGATGTAGGGGAACACCAGCTCGTCCACTGCTGCGGAGTAGCGGCCGACAGCGGCGCTGAAGTTGCGGTCCCAGTAGTTCTCGTGGGGGCCGCGGCCGTACCAGGTAACGCGGCGAAGCTCGCCGCTGATCATCATCTGCATGCCGAAGCGCGGCAGTTCGGGAAGCTGGCTGCCGCCCGGCGTGAATGCGCACTCCACCTCGATGCGGCCGTCGCCGTATACCGTGTAGGTGTTGCGGTACGCGGAATTGCCGGCGGGCAGCGTGGCCAGGGCCGTCACCTGGACCGCCTGGGAAGCGAGGCGCTCGGCGGTGACGCTGGTCACCGTGCGGCGCGGCCCCGCTTCGCGCCACACGCCCTGGCGCTTGGGCATATTGTTGCCGCGGTCATTGTCCGTGGGCGGGCGCCAGAAGTTGGGCACCAGCGCCCGCGCCAGCAGCTCCCTGCCGTCAATCTGGTAGGACTCGAGCGCTCCGCTCTTGCGGCCAAAGCGCGCCTGGAAGCGCGCGCCTTCGACCAGAATCGTTTCGCCGGTCTCGACCAGCTTCAACCCGGCCAGGCTGGAAACCTCCAGTTCGGGCGCAGCGGGCCCCTTGTAGGGCATCTCGAACTGGTCCCAGGCGACCACGTGCCCTTTCGGCGCCCAGGGCTCCTCGGCGGCCAGCGCGAACGACACCTTCAGGAAATACTCGGCGCCGGGTCGAGCGGCTGGTTTAGCCCGCCAGCCGGGCAGCGCCAGCTCCTGCGCCTGGCCGGGGGGCAGCGCCAGGGGCGGCAGCACCCCGCGCTGGATTACCGTCCCGTTCTCCTCCAGTTCCCAGGCACCTCGCACGAAGGAGAGGTCGCGGAAGAGGTAGCGGTTGCGCAGGCGCAGCCGCCCGCCGCCCAGGTCCAGCGGCTCCACCCGGATGTTCTGGTAAACCTTCTTCACCTCGGCCAGGGCCGGGTGGGGCGTGCGGTCGGGCAGCACCAGACCGTTAGTGCAGAAATTGTCGTCGTTGGGCCGGTCGCCGAAGTCGCCGCCGTAGGCCCAGAATTCCTCCCCGTCTTTGCTTTTCTTGCGCAGCCCCTGGTCCACCCAGTCCCAGATGAAGCCGCCCTGCAATTGCCGGTGCGCCTCGAACAGGTCCCAGTACTCTTTCAGGTTGCCCACGCTGTTGCCCATGGCGTGGGCATACTCGATCAGAAACATGGGCCGGCCGCGGCCCTGCTTCTCCCAGGCGGGAAGGACGCGGTCCGGCGGCGTGTACATGGGTGAGAACACATCGCTGTGCGCGCTGTTGCCCGGCTCGTAGACCAGGATGAACTCAGGGTAGTTCTGCTTGACCCAGGCGCGAGCGGCTTCGAAGTTGCGCCCGATGCCCGCCTCGTTCCCCATGGAGAAGGCGAAGATGGCGGCGTGGTTCTTGTCGCGCTCGATGGTGCGGCGGACGCGGTCCACGTGCGCCTCGGTATAGTCCTCGCCGGTGGAAGTCCGCTGCGGCGCGTTGGCGCCGTAACCGTGCGACTCGATGTTGGCCTCGTCCAGCACGAACAGGCCGTAGCGGTCGCACAGCTCGTACCACTCCGGAACGTTGGGATAATGGCTGGTGCGCACGGCGTTGATGTTGTTCTGCTTCATCAGGCGGATGTCCTGGAGCATGCGCTCGCGGGTCACCACCTGGCCCAGGTCCGGGTCCAGTTCGTGGCGGTTGACGCCCTTGAAGTAGACCGGCCGGCCGTTGATCAGGATCTGGCCGTTCTTGATCTCCGCGGAACGGAAGCCCACCCGCCACGGGACCACCTCGATGACCTTGCCACCTGCGTCCTTCAGGAGCAGCAGCAGGGTGTAGAGGGAAGGCTGCTCGGCCGACCATTTCCGCGGGTTGGCCACCGGGTGCTCGAGTTCTACGACCGCCTCCCCCTGCGCCGCCACCTCAACGCGCCTGCCAGCGACCGCTATAGTTCGCTGCGGATGTGTGCGGGAATCATCCAGCAGCCGCGCTTCCACGGTTGCGGCCGCCGGCTGTGCACTCACGTTCCTCACGTCGGCGCGCAACTTCAGCGTGGCGTGGCGATACTCGCCATCGAGCAGGGTCTGAGCGTAGAAGTCGCGGATGTGCAGCGGCGCCCGCGAGACCAGCGTCACGTTGCGGAAGATGCCGCTCATCCGCCAGAAGTCCTGGTCCTCCAGGTAGCTGCCGTCGCACCACCGGTACACCTCCACCGCCAGCAGGTTCTCGCCGGGCTGCAGGTACGGGGTGATATGGAATTCGGCCGGCAGGCGGCTGTCTTCGCTGTAGCCCACCCGCTTCCCGTTGACCCACACGTAGAAGGCGGAATTGACGCCGTCGAAGACCAGGTAGGTGAGGCGGCCCTGCCACTCGGCTGGCACACTGAACGTGCGGCGGTAAGAGCCGACCGGGTTGCGCTCCTGGTAGGCGGTCCAGGAGGGGTCGGGCTCGCCCATCACCCGCGGCGCGTCCCTGTGGAAGGGGTAGACCATGTTGGAGTAGATGGGCGTGCCGTAGCCCTGCATCTCCCAGTTGGAGGGGACCGGGATTTCCTTCCAGCCGCTCACATCGAACTCGGGCCGGTAGAAGTCCGCGGGCCGCTCAGCGGGCGTCTTGACCCAGTGGAACCTCCACCTGCCGTTCAGCGACCGCACAAACGGCGAGGCCGTCGTCGGCTCAGAAGCCCCCGGCGAAGGGGTGCCGCTGACCCCGCCAACCGCTGCTGCACCTTGCGTCGCCGAGCGCTCGTCCGGGTAAGGCACCAGCGTGGCGTGCGGCGGCTCCTTGTTGATACCGAAGACCCGCGGGTTCTCCCAGTCGGGCGGGGCCGGCTCTTCGCCGGGCGGCGCGGCAAGGGCCAAGACAAGGCCGACGCTGCAATAGAGGATGAAAGCAGGGTGCTTCCTCATGGGTGGCTCCTCGGGTCAGGCGACCGATGCATTATACGCGCCGGCCTCGCGCCGGCTGCGAAGCAACAAAGAGGTGCTGGTCTGGCTCCGGCACCTCAATGCAAAAGGGAGACCTGCGCCT
>CAYVGN010000104.1:0-8766 GCA_964451215.1 uncultured Acidobacteriota bacterium | reverse complement strand
AGTCAGGAGTCAGGAGTCAGGAGTCAGGAGCCAGGAGTCAGAAGCCAGGAGTCAGAATTCAGAATTCAGGAGTCAGAATGGCTGGCGCTTCATTCTGTATTCTGAATTCTGACTTCTGAGCAAAGATGCGCTTGGCTCGGCTTTGCCGCATGGTGGGCATGGTCCAGGGAGTGAGCTTCCGCTGGCTTGTGAAGCAGTCAGGAGCCAAGAGTCAGGAGACGGCAGCCGCGCTGTCTCCTGGTGATTCCTTTGTCCGCGAATTGTAGGGGCGGCTCTTGTGGCCGCCCTGGTGCGGCTGTCCCCTGGTGATTCCTTTGTCCGCGAATTGTAGGGGCGGCCCTTGTGGCCGCCCCGGTGCGGCTCACCCCTGGGGATTCCTTTATCCCAGGGCCTCAGAGAAGAAGTCGAGCTCGCATTGCATGGCGTAGCGGTAGCAATCGCGGACCTCGGGGATGTCGCCGGCCACCCGGTTGAGCAGCGCGCCCATACGGTCTGCCAGTTGCTGGAACTGGGCGCTGCTGTATGTCTCGATCCAGCGGCGGTAGGGGTTCTCTGGCCGCGCGCTTCCGGCCAGTCGCGCGCCGAGCCAGGCGTAGAGGCGCATGCAAGGAGCCATGGCCGCGACCGTCTCCGAAAGCGCAGCGTGCCAGGCCACCCGCAGCAGAAAATCAGTGTACGCCCGGCAGGCAGGGCCCGGCGCGACCCGCTCCAGGTCAATGTCCAGCTCCGCCGCGCAGGCCCGGTGCAGCTTGAGTTCTTCCAGGGCGCCGCCGATGAAGGCATCGAGTTCGGCGGCAACCTCGCGGTCGTCGGCGCGGGCCAGGGCAGCGGCATAGGCCTTCACAAACGCGCGCAGGAAGAAGGCGTCCTGGGCCACGTAGCGGCGGAAGGCCTCCGCCGCCAGGCTGCCATCGGCCAAGCCACGGACAAACCGGTGCTCCAGGCAGGCCCGCGCCAGGTCCTGGTTCGCTGCCCACAGCGCCTCGTCGAGCCTCAGCCCTCCCACGCCATCCCCCAGAAGTCCCGCTCGTGCTGGAGCACCAGGTTGAAGTACTCCTGCTGGGACGGATGCGGGTAGCGCTCCGCATGCCCGCCCAGCGCCGTGACATAATCAGCGAAGGCCGGGCTGGACCAGCGCGCGATGAACTCGGCGTAGGGGCCGGTGGGCCGTAGCGCGCTCCAGGCAGCCAGGTAAGAGACCTCGACGCCGAACAGCACCGCCAGCAGCACCGGGAACGGCTCGGTATGGGCGGAGCGGATCAGGAAGTCGGTGTAGCGGCGGCAGGCACGGTGCGGCGGCACGTCCAGGGCGATTCCCAGGCGCCGGGCGTGGGCCTCAAACCAGTCCAGCTCGTTGTCCAGGGCCACCAGTCCCCCCAGCAGCGTCTTGTGGCAATCGCGCGGAACCTTGGCGGCAGCCAGCGACTGAAAGACCACCAGACCCCGGGCAAACAGGTAGTCCTGCGCCAGCCACCGCCGAAAGGCTTGGGCCGGCAAGGTGCCGGCTGCGGCCGCCTCCAGGAACGGCGAGCTGGTCGCCTCCTTCCACAGCGGCCCCGCATCACGGATCAACTGTGCATCCACCATGGCTCAGCCTTTCCTCACGCCCACCATCAACCCCGACGGTCCGGGCAGGCGGACGCGCCGGATGTCGCTGAAGCCGGCTTCCGCCAGCCAAGCCGCATACTCCGGCTCGCTGTAGGCGCTGCCTTCCCGCGTGCCCACCAGCATGTTCAGGGCAAACAGGGCGGCCGACTTCGGCGCCGTCTTGTCCGGCTCCAGGATGAAGTCCTGGATGACCAGGCGGCCGTTCGCCGCCAGGGCTTGGTGGGACCGCGTCAGCAGGTCTTTGTTCTCGGCCACGTTCAGCATGTGGCAGATGGCCGAGATGAAGACCAGGTCATATCCTTCGCCGAGTTGGTCGGTGCGCAGGTCAGCTACCCGGGTCTTGACCCGCCCGCTGAGGCCAGCCTGCTCGATGTGCCCCTGGGCGATGGGAACCACGGTGGCCAGGTCCAGCAGGTCGGCCTCAAGTTGTTCGGAGGCCTTGGCGAAGGCAATCGAGTAAGCGCCGGAGCCGCCGCCTACGTCCAGCATCCGCCGAATCCCCCCGGCGCCCACCGCCCGAACCACGGCGGGCGCCCGCTCCATGGCGTTGCGGTGCATGGCCGCGATGAAGGCGCGCGTCCATTCCTGGGGGCGCTCCGCCATTTCCCTGTAAGTCACCGAGGTGCCGGCCCGCACACATTCACTGAGCGTACCCCACCGTTCCCACAGGTGCACGGTGTGCATCACCGCCGCCCGCCAATCATCCGGCGAGCCGGCCACGAAATGCCGGGCGGCCGGCGGGGTGTTGTGAAAGGTGCCGTCCTGCTTGGCCAGCAGGCCCAGCGCCACCAGCGCGTTCATCAGCATTTCGGTGGCGCGCGCGTTGGCGCCCACCCTGGCGGCCACCTGCGAGGCAGTGGCTCCCTCGCCGACGGCCGTGAACAGGTCCAGTTCCACCGCGGTGAGGATCACCCGGCTCTCCTGGAAGGCGCGGACGGTCTGAGCCAGGTCGTCCGGCAGCGCGCCGGCCTCGTCCCGGGCACGCAGCGCGGCCATCATCTTCCCGCGGTTCGTCTGGATTTCGCTGCGCAGGGCGGCGGCGTCGGCGCGGACCAACCGCTCCACCACCCGGCCCTGCTGGAAATGGCTCTGGACGATCTCCGGAACATCCTCGGGCGCGACGCCGCAATACCAGACGCCCTCCGGATAGACCACCAGGTTGGGGCCCCACTCGCACAACCCCAGCGAGCCGCAGACCGTCACCTGGACTTCGTCCATCAGGCCGCGCGCCGCGATTTCCCCGCGCAACGCGTCAATTACCTTGCCTGAGCCGCGCGCCGAGCAGCAGGGTACCCCTTCGGCCTTGTGCTGGTCGCAAATGAAGACGTGATAAGGGAATGGCTCCACGTTTCACCTCCCCCGCCTGGCGCCCGGATCGGCTGGTCCCCCGGCTCTGCGGCGGTAGCTCGAAACGGCAGGGTTCCAGCCGACCGCGGCAGCAATGACCCTGGCATCATTATCGTACCAGCGGCACAGCCCGCTTCAGAAGCTGGCCAATACGCCAGGTCCGGCCCCGCTTGGACCCGGCGCTTGCTTTGTAAGCACTTACTTACACCTCGGCCTCCCAAGCAGGCCGCGCTATTAAACTTTTTTGAATCGCGCAACTTCCCGCGCGAATCCGGGTTACCAACAGCAAGGCCCGGTTCTGATTCTCCCAAGCCCCTCACGCCTCCTAACGAAGGACCGGGCCACTTTTCCCCCTCGGAATCAGCAGTCACAAGCCAGAGAGAGCCTTCCGGCACCTGACCCTTCACTCCTACTTCTCCCGTCGGCTCATGCTTTTGGGGCAAGCGCGTGGTCTTTACCGGCGTGGTATGGTAGGAGCGCACCATGGAGCTGAAGGGGATTTTCGCCGCTGCGGTGACCCCGTGGGGGCCCGGGGACAGGATTGATGAAGCGGCGCTGTGGCGCCAAGTAGAGATGTTGCTGGCCACCGGGCTGGACGGCCTCTGCGTCGGGGGGACCACCGGGGAATCGGTGCGGTTGGAAGCGGCGACGCACGAGCGGCTCTTGCGGGCGGCCCTGGAGATGGCAGCCGGGCGCGTCCCGGTGCTGGTCGGCGCCGCTGGTGCCTCTCTGGACGGCACCCTGGCCCTGCTCCATCAGGCACGCGGTGCCACGGCAGCCCTGGTGTCTCCTCCCTACTACTTCAGCTACGGGCAGTCCGAGTTGCTGGCGTTCTACCGAGAGGTTGTGCAGCAGGCCAAGCTACCGGTCTTTCTCTACAACATTCCGCGGTTCACCAACCGCCTGGAGCCGGCTACTGCCATCGCCCTGCTGACCGAGCAGGTGTGTGCTGGCATCAAGGACAGCAGCGGGAGCCTGGAGATGCTGGAGGCGCTGGGGGCCGAGCGCCGCCGCACGCCGTTTGTCTTCTTCTGCGGGGCCGACGAGTATCTGGTCCGGGCGCTGGAGATGGGTGCGGATGGGGCGGTCAGCGGCATCGCCGCTTGCGCTCCCGAACTGCTGGTGTCGCTCTACCGGGCCGCCCGCGCCGGCGACACGGCAGCGGTCGCCCAGGCCCAGGAGCTGCTGATGGAGTTCATCGGCTGGCTCGATGCCTTCCCCCTCCCCGTGGGGATCCGGTTGGGGCTGGAAGCCCGCGGCATTGCGGTGGGGCGCCATGCCGTGCCGCTGGCCCCGGAGACGGAACAGCGCGCCCGGCAGTTTCGCCGCTGGTTCGAGGAGTGGCTGCCCCGCTCGGCTGCAGTCTCCGTCGCCGGCCGCCCGTAGGGGCCGGCCCCGCTCTGCGGGGTCCGGCCCGCCCGACGGCTTCCCGTTTCTGTGCCTGCCGCCGCCTTCCGCCCTCTGCTTCCCGCTGCGCTATAATCCCAGTTTACCTCCCATGAGCGCGACAGCCGGACCTGGTGCCGCTTTCGAAGCGGTGCTGGAAAGCTACGAACCCGTCATCGGGCTCGAGGTGCACGTGCAATTGCAGACGCGCTCGAAGATCTTCTGCGCTTGCTCGACGCGCTTCGGCGACCCGCCCAACACCAACGTGTGCCCCGTTTGCCTGGGGCTGCCCGGCGCCCTGCCGGTGCTCAACCGGGTGGCGGTGGAGATGGCCATGAAGGCCGCCTTGGCCCTGAACTGCCGGATCAACGCCTTCTCCCGCTTCGCGCGCAAGAACTACTTCTACCCGGACCTGCCCAAGGGCTACCAGATCTCGCCGTACGAGCAGCCCCTGGCCGAGCACGGCTGCCTGACCATCCACACCCCCGGCGGCCCGAAACGCATCGGCATCACCCGGGTGCACCTGGAGGAAGACGCGGGCAAGAGCATGCACGAGGGCTTCCCGGATTCGGACCGGCGCAGCTACGTGGACCTGAACCGCTCCGGCGTCCCGCTGATCGAAATTGTGAGCGAGCCGGACATCTGCAGCTCCGCCGAGGCCTACGATTACCTGACTCGCCTGAAGCAGGTCCTGCAGTACATCGAGGTGAGCGACTGCAACATGGAGGAGGGCAGCCTGCGCTGCGATGCCAACGTGTCGGTGCGCCGCCGCGGCACCGCCGAGTTCGGCGTCAAGGCCGAGGTGAAGAACCTGAATTCCTTCCGGTTCCTCCAGAAGGCGCTGGACTACGAGATCAGCCGGCAGGCGCGCCTGCTGGAAAGCGGTGGGGCCGTGGTGCAGGAGACCCGTCTGTGGAACGTGGAGGAGCAGAAGACAGTCAGCATGCGCAGCAAGGAATACGCGCACGACTACCACTACTTCCCCGAGCCGGACCTGATGCCGCTGGTGATCAGCGAGACCGAGATCGAGCAGGTGCGGGGCACGCTGCCGGAACTGCCGGAGGCCCGGCGGCAGCGCTTCCTGACCGGGTACGGCCTGCGTGAGTACGATGCCGGGGTGCTGACGGCGAGCCGGGCGCTGGCCGATTACTACGAGGAAGCGGCCCGGGCGGCCGGCGATCCCCGCGCCGCCGCCAACTGGGTGCAGGGCGACCTGCTGGGCGCCCTTAACGCCGCCAGCAAAGACATCACCCAGTCACCTGTTTCGGCGCAGCACCTGGGCGAGCTGGTCCGCCTCATCAACGAGGGCAGGATTTCCGGCAAGATCGCCAAGACCGTCTTCGAGAAGATGTTCGCCAGCGGGAAGTCCCCGGGCCGGGTGATCGAGGAGGAAGGGCTGGCGCAGATCAGCGACCCGGCCAGGATCGAGGCGGTGATCCAGGAGGTGATGGCCGCCAATCCCAGGCAGGTTGAGCAGTACCGCGGCGGCAAGAGCGGCGTGTTCGCCTTCTTCGTGGGCCAGGTGATGAAGGCCACCCGCGGCCAGGCCAACCCCGCCATGGTCAACGAACTCCTGAAGAAACACTTGGGATAGCGTAGCAGCAGCCCGGTCCTGGCTGCACACGCGGAAGGCCCGGCGAGCGGGAACGGTGTTGCGGCGCCACACCCGCTCCCGCCCAGGGCGTCTCACGGTGCTGCTTCTTACGCCTCTTACTCCACGGTTGCCGGAACCGAGAGGCGGAAGGTCAGCGGCGTCTCGACCGGGTAGGTAATATCCTTCTTGCCGGTAGCGGCGGCCGCTGCGGTCCCAGCGCCCCCTCCGGCGGCTGCCCCGATGGCGGCGCCCCTGCCCCCGCCGGCGATGGCGCCGATCGCCGCTCCTGCTCCGGCTCCTCCGCCGATCAGCCCGATGTTCCGCTTCTTATGGCTGGGGCCGGTGCGCCCCACCGACTGCGGGCGGATCGCCGTCCGCTTGCCGTTGATTTCCACGGCTGTCAGTCGCAGGTACAGGGCGGCGGGAGTCTTCAGACGCCCCGAGGGCCGCGCGGTCACCACCGTTCCCCAGGCGTTGGCGCCCTTCGGCGCCAGCGTCTTGCCATTCACCACCAGGGGCTCCGACAGTACGGCGGCAAACTCCTGGCCTGCCTTGGACTGGTCGGAAGAGACAGCGTGCTGCAGCCGGACGCGAATCGGCGTCCCCGCCGGGATGGTCACGGCGCCCATGGCTGGCAGCGCCAGCGCCAGCACCAACACCGCGACCCAGAACCTTGGCGAGCGAGCACGGAAGCTCATCTGTTTTCTCCTTTGTTGCTCCATTGTCAGACAAAGCTGCGCCTCCAGTCTAATGCTGTTTCGAGAAGCACGGCACCGCATTCGTCCGCCGACCGCCCCGCGGACCCCCGAGGACGCGGCGCCGCTCAGCCAGCTCCGCGCCGCTCAACCCGTTGCCGGGCCGGCGGTGAAAGCGCGCTCAGCCGCCCCCGGTTTTCAACTGCGTGCCGTTCGCGGCTTTCAGCCGACCGCCTGCTTTTAAAATTGACTTTCTGCCGCCGGCGAGAACAAAATAGATGCGTAGTGTCCCGCTTGTATTCCAGGTGGGTGACCTGGCGGCGTGACTGGCGGGTCAGAACGGGGCAGAACCTATGGTCAACTTCCGAGTGGGTGAGAAGGTTGTCTATCCCAACCACGGTGTAGGAACCATCGAACAGATCAGCACTCGGAACGTTGGGGGCGGCTCGGAAAAGTTCTATCTCCTCCGGATCAATTCCAGCAGTCTTACCGTGTTGGTTCCCTTTGCGAACGCCGAAAGCGTCGGGCTTCGCCGGATCATCAAGCACAACGAAGTGGAGCGTATCTTGCTGTATCTGGCCAACGGCGACTGTCGGACGCCCGCCGACTGGAAGTGGAGATTCAAGGAGAACTCGGAGAAGATGCGGACGGGCTCGTTGCTGCAGGTCGCCGAGGTGATGAAGAGCCTGCTGAAGCTGAGCCTGGAGAAGCCCCTGTCGTTCCGGGAGAAGAAGATGCTGGATCGGGCCCGCCACCTGCTGATCGGCGAACTGGCCACGGTAAAGAACCTAACCGAGCGGCAGATCGAGCAGTTGGTGGACCGGGCGCTGGCCCAGTGCAGCCTGAAGTTGCCGGAGCTCGACTAGGGCCGTTCAGCAAAGACAACCCCAGCCCTGCCCTGCGGGCGGGGCTTTTTCTTTGGAGAAGACTATGTGCCGTTTCCCGGCCATGCTGTTGTTCTTCCTGGCTGTTTTCGCCGCCGGCGCCGAGCAGCGCCAACCAGTGATTGAGAACTACTACAAGATTGCGCCCGGAAAAAGCGAGGAGTGGCTCGCTCTCTACAGGAAGTGGCACCTGCCCATGCTGAAGGAATTGCAGAAGGAGGGCCGGATCGTCTCCATCACGATCTTCCAGCCGCAACTGCACCAGGGCCGGCCGGAGTGGCACTACAAGGTCCTGCTGCGCTACTCCAGCTTCGCCGTGCTGGGCGACGAAGAGCACAACCGGCAGATTCTGCGCCGCCTTTTCCCCGACCAGGAGGAACTACGCAGGAACGAGCAGCGCCGCTGGGAGATTACCGAGCGGCACTGGGACGACCTGATGGTCGAAGTTCCCCAGTGACTTAGGACCTGGGACTATTCGGCGAGGGCGAAGTAGACTTCGAGGGCGACCGGGTCCACGCGCTCGACCAGGACCCGGAGGCGTGTGCCCAGGCCGAAGCGACGCTTCTTGCGCTCGCCGACCCACTCCCGGGTCGGCTCCCGGAACAGGTAGCGGTCGTCGGTCAGGCTGGAGGCGTGCACCAGGCCCTCCACGAACAACTCGGTCAGCTCCACGAAGAAGCCGAACCTGGTGAGGTGGACGACGAGCCCCTCGAACTCCTCGCCCAGCCGCTCGGCCATAAAGGCCACCTTCTTCCATTCCAGCAGTTCGCGCTCGGCGTCCTGGGCGCGGCGCTCGCAGTCGGAGGTTTCCTCAGCTATCAGCTTCAGTTCGGCTTCCCGAATGGGCCCGGGGCGGCCTTCTGCGGCTGCATCCGGCTTGCGGCCGCGCTGGGGCGGCCGTTCCCACTTCCAGCCCTGCAGCAGAGCTTTCAGGACGCGGTGGACCACCAAGTCGGGGTAGCGGCGGATTGGGGAGGTGAAGTGAGTATAGACAGGGGCCGCCAGGGCGAAGTGGCCCAGGTTCTGGTGGGAGTAGCGCGCCTGCTGGAGCGAGCGCAGCATGAGGTAGGACAGGATGCGCTCCTCGGGTTTGCCGGCAAGGGCGTCGGCCAACCGCTGGTAGTGGTGGGAGGTGACACGGATCTCCCCGGGCAACTCCAGGAAGCGATCGAAGCGGGGGCCGCGCTCGCGACCGAAGCGGGAGCGCCGACCGGCCCCGCGCCCCGACGCCAGCCGGAAGCGCTCTACAGGC
>CAYVGN010000103.1:8056-8829 GCA_964451215.1 uncultured Acidobacteriota bacterium | reverse complement strand
CGCCATCTTCGATGGCAGCGACGCGGTAATGCTGTCGGGGGAGACGGCCACCGGCCGGTACCCGCGGGAAGCGGTGGCGACGATGGCGCGCATCGTGGAAGAGGCGGAGGCGCACATGCGGCAGAAGGGCTGGCGCCGCCGTCCCCACGCCAAGGAGGCGACTATCGCGGAAACGATCAGCGAAACGGTGGCCCACGCCGCCAACGAACTGGACGTCAAGGCCATCGTGGTGTTCACCCGCAGCGGCTCGACGGCCCGCCTCATCTCCAAGTTTCGCCCCGCGCCTCCCGTCTACGCCTTCTGTCATGAGGAGTGGGTCTGCCGGCGGGTGGGGCTGTACTGGGGGGTGGTGGCCCGGCTCATGGCGCTGGTGGCCGACACTGATTCCACCATGGCTGCCGCCGAGAAGGCACTGCTGGAAGAGAAACAGGTCGCCCCCGGCGACATCCTGGCCTTCGTCGCCGGCAGCCCCTTCGGCACGCCGGGTGGGACCAACCTGATGCGCCTGCTTCGTGTTGGCGAAGCTCCCACACGGTAACCCGTCCCGTCTGTGCTTCGTCTAAGGCCACAGGCGGCAGGTGGCAGGCCTGCCGACAACTCGCAAGGTGCCATATCGGGCGCATCGTAGTAGAATGAAACTTTCGGACGACTGGAGTGTGCCCGGCGGGCAACCTGAATCCCGGGGGAAACCGCGCTTGCCTTTTTCCGGAACCCGACAGTTGGCCCCAGTGCTTTTCCTTCTTTCATTGTTGCTGGCGGTTCCCCTGGGCGCT
>CAYVGN010000103.1:7699-8046 GCA_964451215.1 uncultured Acidobacteriota bacterium | reverse complement strand
GCGGCAGCCGCCGGCAGCGCCGGGCAGCCTGCCGCTGAGCAAGCCCAATCGGCACAGGTCATCGAGGAGATCCGTTTCCTGGGGAACCGCCGCATCCCGGCGGATACGCTGCGGGCCCGCATCTTCAGCAAGCGTGGCGACATCTACGACCCGGAGGCCCTGCGCCGCGATTTCATGTCGCTGTGGAACGCGGGCTTCTTCGAGGACATCCGCCTGGAGGTGGAAGACGGCAAGCGTGGGAAGACTGTCTTCTTCCACGTCCGCGAAAAGCCCACCATCCGCACCATCGAGTACAAGGGGAACAAGTCGGTCACCAACTCCGAGATCCTGGACCGCTTTCGCGAGCG
>CAYVGN010000103.1:0-7689 GCA_964451215.1 uncultured Acidobacteriota bacterium | reverse complement strand
TGCGCCGCGCCGAGGTGGTGCTGAAGGAGTTCCTCTCCGAGCGCGGGCGCCAGTTCGCCGAGGTGAAGGCCGAGCCCAAGCGCGTTCCGCCCAACTCGGTCATGTTGACTTTCAACATCAACGAGGGGCCGAAGGTCAAGGTGGGCAAGATTGGTTTCGAAGGCAACCAGGTGCTCAGCGACAGGGCGCTGCGCCGGGCCATGAAGCACCTGAAGCCCATCGGCATCCCCAAGTCCCTCATCCTGGAGAACATCTTCAGTCGCACCTACGACCAGAGCAAGCTGGCCGAAGACCTGGAGCTGGTGCGGGGCAAATACCAGGACCGCGGCTACTTCACCGCGCTGGTGTTGGAGCCGAACCTGAACATGCGCGACGTGGGCGGCGGCTTCCACATTCCGGTGTTCTACCCCAACAAGCCCGGCAAGCGCGTGGACCTGACCATCCCCGTCCAGGAGGGCGAGCAGTACCGGCTGGGGAAGCTGACCTTCACCGGGGTGAAGTTCTTCCGCCAGCCCGACGCGCTGATGCGCCCCATGTTCCAGATGAAAGACGGCGACATCTTCAACGTGTCGAAGGTGCGCAAGGGGCTGGAGAACCTGCGCAAGCTTTACGGCGAGTTCGGCTTCATCAACATGGTGTCCTCGCCGGACACCGATCTGGACCGCGACAAGAAGCTGGTCAGCCTGGCCATCAACATCGAGGAGGACAAGCAGTTCTTCGTCCGGCGCATCGAGTTCACCGGCAACACCACCACCCGCGACAAGGTGATTCGGCGGGAGCTGCTGCTCGATGAAGGGGACATGTTCAACAACCGGCTGTGGGAGGTGAGCCTGCTGCGCCTGAACCAGTTGGGCTTTTTCGAGCAGCTCAAGCCGGAGCACGCCACCATCAAGCCCGACAACCGCACCAGCATGGTGGACATCAACCTGAAGGTGAAGGAGCGGGGTAAGAACACGATCGGGCTGACGGGAGGCGTCAGCGGGATCGCCGGCAGTTTCATCGGCCTGAATTACTCCACCAACAACTTTCTGGGGTTGGGCGAGACGCTCACCTTCAACGTGCAGCTGGGCAGCCGCGAGCGCGAGTTGCTGTTCGGGTTTACCGAGCCCTACCTGTTCGACCGCCCGCTGCAGACCGGCTTCACCATCTTCGCCCGCCGCTTTAACTTCGACCAGGCTCGTGAGGCCTCCATCCTGACCGGGCGCAACCTGATCCCCCTGTTCCAGCTTCTGGGCAACGAGAACGTGCAGAACTTCCGCCAGTCCAGCGTGGGATTCACGGTTTTCGGCAGCTACCCGTTGCGCCGCTGGGGCGGGTTCTCGCGGGTAAGCCTGACCTACGGCTACGATACCTCCAGCATCACCACCTTCAGTTCGGCCTCCCGGCAGTACTTTGAGTACCTGAACTTCCGCGGGGTGAGCGGGCCGACGGCGCTGGAGGGCATCAAGACCAGCAAGATTATCCCCAGCTTCAGCTACAACACGGTGGACAACCCGCTGAACCCACACAGCGGGCGCTCCATCTTCGCCGGGCTGGAGCTGGCCGGCCTGGGCGGCAACGTGCGCATGTACCGTCCCACCTTGTCCTACACGCATTTCATCCCGGTCCAGAAGAGGCGGAACGTGGTGGGCTTTCGCCTGCTCACTTCCTTCATGGCCGGCTACGGCGGCACGGTGGCGCCCCCGTTCGAGCGCTTCTACATCGGCGGCGAGCAGGACGTGCGCGGCTTTGACATCCGTACCGTCAGCCCCATCGCCTACATCGCCGACGAGGCTACTATCACCGTGATCAATAACGACGGCACGCCGCGCGAGATTCCCATCGTGCAAGACGGGGAAGTGACGCTGGTGAGCCAAACGGTGAAGTTCCCGGTGAACCGCATCATCTTCCCCGGCGGCGACATGCAGACCATCGGCAACTTCGAGTACCGGGTCCCGCTGTTCGGGCCGGTCACCGTGGCGGCTTTCTTCGACGCCGGGCTCAACACCATTTGGCGGCAAAATCAGCTCTCGATGAGCGCCACGCGGATCAAGGAACTGGAGGCCGAGTTTCCCGCGCTCACCTTCCCGTCGCGCCTGAACCTGCTGCCCGGCACCAACACTCAGGTGCGCACTTCGACGGGCCTGGAGTTGCAGGTGATCCTGCCCATCGTGCAGGCGCCCTTCCGGCTGTACTGGGCCTACAACCCGAACCGGCTGGTAACAACGTTGGCGCCGCCTGTCTTGGTGAACCGCAGCACATTCCCGAACGACGCGACCTACCGGCTGGCCTTGGCTTCCACTCCGCACGTGGTCTGGCACGAGCCGCCCAGAACGTTCCGCTTCACCATCTCCCGCACCTTCTAGCTCTTAGCTCTCGGCAAGCAGAAGTCAGCCTGGGCAACGGCGGCGCCTGGTCGCTGGTCGCCAGAAGGCGCCAGGCTACCCGCACAAGCCCGGCGCCCCCCGGATTGACCGGGTCTTGGAAGTGGCACTATAATCGCTTGATCGCCTGACCCCGGTTCTTGGCGCAGGGGCAGACGCAAGTTGCTTCTAGGAGCATGAATGAGAACACACGTTTGTGCACTTATCGCGCTCGCGGCCGGTCTGGCCGGCCTGGCGGGCACCGCCATGGCCCAGGCGCAGGGACAGGCGCAGGTTCCGGCGGCTCCGGCCGGCGTCAAGTTGGGCATCATCCATATCCAGCGCGCCATCGTGGAATGCGAGGAAGGCAAGAAGGCAGCCGAACGCCTCCAGAACCAGTTCACCCCCAAACGGAACGAGCTGCAGGCGAAGCAGGCGGAAATCGAGAAGCTGCAAAAGCAGTTGCGGGAGCAGGAGAAAACCCTGAGCGACGAGGCGCGCGCCAACCTGCTTCGCCAGATCGAGACCAAGACTAAGGAATTCTCGCGCGCCAACGAGGACGCCACCAACGATTTCCAGCAGGCCGAGCAGCAGGTGATTAACGAAATCGGGCAGAAGATCATGAAAGTGCTCGATGAGTATGCGCGCAAGAATGGCTACCAGGTGATGTTAGACGTCAGCTCGCCGCAGAGCCCGGTGCTGTGGGCCAGCAGCGCCGTGGACGTAACCGACGACATCATCCGGTTGTACAACAGCGCCTCGGCCGCAGCCGCACCTGCTTCTCCGGGCGGTTCGGGCGCCGACGCCAAGCCAGCGCCCGCTCCGGCGGCTCCTGCGGCTAAGGCTCCCGCCGCGCCTGCAACCAAGCCGGCGGCCACGCCGGCGGCGAAGAAACCCGCGGGCCAGTAGCTTCCTTGGAACGGCGGACACCTGGTGCGGGGGTGTCCGCATTCCGCGGCGGAGCTTATTCCTTCTCTTCGTGGAGCTGCATCCGCCTGCGGGCGGCCGCGGCGATGGCCCCGCCTGCTAACACTCAGAGCAGCAAACAGTTGACAGGTGTCCGAGGACAACAGAAGTGAGATTCGTGTAGGGCAGGACGAGCTTGGGTCAGGGCACGGCTTCAGACGTGCCGCTCAATGCAACCCAAGACAGCGGCTTTAGCCGCTGAGGGAATGGTCGTGGTCGGACCGTGCAACCCCAGGGGCTAAAGCCCTCCCCACGGTGGTCCTGGCTCGGCACGGCTGAAGCCGTGCCCTGACTCGGTCCTTTCAACTGTCATGTGTCTACTGGTCTGCGTAATATCGGGATTCCCTTCGGGGAGCTGTTCTTCCGTGTCGGTGAGGAATCCGGGCTACAAGCCTGCGGGCAGGGGGCCGGTGGGACTCAGCTCGAAGCCGGTTGCGAAGCGGATCAGGTCACGGATCCTCTGCGCCTGCCTGGCGTCCAGCCCGCCGCGGAATGAGTACCAGTGGCAGAGGAAGTTCTCCAGGCCATCCTCGTTGCGCCCCTCCCTCAAGGCCCGTTCGCCCTCGTTGTAGAAGCGCTGCAGGTACTGAAGCGCCATGGTGCGCAGTTTTTCGTCCAACTGTTCCAGCGCCTTCCGCTCGCATTCCCGCAGCAGTTGGTCGGCTGAGGGCAGGCGGGCCTGCCGGTTGGCCAGGTGGTTGATGTCCTTATCCCGCACCCCGGCAATTTCCAACTGGGTCTTCTGATCGCCAACCTCGATCGCTTCGGACCCCAACGGCTGCTTGGTCAGCATGTCGCGGACTTCCAGGCTCAGCTTGATGAGGGCCCGAACGCTTAGCTGGTACTCCTGGTAGGTGTAATCGGAAACCTTGTCGCGCTCAATCTCCCGCGGCGTGACGCTCAACTGCTGCTGCAGGATCTGCAGGTCCTGCGTAGAATAACCGCCGCGGGTGCGCTTCCCGGGCTTGGGCTTCTCCAGGGCGACCTCGGCGCTTGCTTTCTTGTATTCCTCCTGGATCTTCTCGTAGAGGGGATTAGGGACGCGCTCCACGCCGGAAACGTACTTGGAAGGCTTGTCGAGGGGCTTGTCTCCCCCGGTGTTCTCCGACTCGTAGTTGTTCAGCGCGACGGTGAAAAGGGCGGTGGGAGACCTGCCGTCGGGCCGGTTTTCCACGAACTGCGGGTCCTCGGCCGCGTTCTTCTGGTAATCCTCGAGCGTCCGAACCCGGAGGTCCGGCAGCCCCTGCTTTTCCAGGACCGATCTTACCCGCCGGATCAGCAGTTCCGGGAGGGTGGCAGGAGCCGGAGAGAGGTTCTCGACATTGACGATGGCCTGTACCGTGCGCTTGCGGGTGAACACATTGCCGGCCTCGCGCAGCTTGGCGCTGAAGGCGAATTCTCCCCCCGGGTTGGACTGCTGGGCGGCCAGGTAGTACAGGTAGGCGATGGCCATGCGCGAGTTGTCGGCGACTGTTTCGTATTCGCCGGCTTTCTGGATGTAGATGCTGTAGAGGGCCATGCGCACCGCGCGCATCTCGTCGGGGAGCCCGGGGAACCTGGCGTCGAGCTGTCGCACCTTCTCCAGGGCGGCCAGCGCCCGCTGGTTGTCTTTCATGCTTTCGGAGTTGGCGCTGAGCGCCTTAGCGTCCTCCGCCAGTTTCTTGGTCCAGTCGTCGGCGATCTGCTTGGCCAGGTCCTGGTAGGCCTGGCGGTTGGGGAAGAGGGCGAGTGCCTTCTGGTTGGCCTCGTAGGCGACCTGGTAGCCCTTGGAGCGGTGAGCATTCTGGGCCTGCTGGAAGGCGGTGGCCGCTTCCTTCTCCCGCCGGGCCGAGTCAATGCCCGCCCTGGCCTCGCTGCTGGCCGGGTCCAGGCGGAGGGCGGCGCTGAACGCTTCCAGGGCCGCGTCCCACTTCTGGGTCACCATCTCCTTGCCCGCGTTCTCCAGGAAGGCTCTCAGGCGCAGGCCGCGGAGGCGCTCCTTTTCTGGGCCCAGTGCGGGGAGGAAGTAGGAGTAAACTGCCAGGTCATCCAACTCGGTGGCCGCCTCGGCGAGCTGGCCTTCTGCAATCATTTTTTGGATCCGGTTCCAGCGGTCCTGCGCCTCCTTCTTGCGCGCCGCCAGCCGTGCCTGGGCCTCCTGCACCCGCTGGGTGTTGGCGTAGGAAGCGGCGGTGGCTACTTCCTTGTCGCACTTCTGAAACTCCCGCTGGTCGCAGAAAGTGATGGCCCGCACGGCCGTCGCGTCGGCCAGATAGTTCTCGGTGTCCCGCAGCGCCTCGGCGATCTTCTTGTCTTTGGGTTTCTGGGCGGCGGCCTGCTTCAGTTTGTCCCGGGCGGCCTCCCAGCGGTTGTTCTTTTGATCCTCCTCGGCCTGGCGCACCAGGTCTTTCGCCGAGGGGGGTTTCTGGGGGAGGAGCGGCGGCACGGTGAGCGCAGTCGAGGCAAGCAAGACAACACCTGCGGACAGCAATTGGCTGCGGAACATCGCTTTTTCCTCCCGGCGGTCAACGAGCGGGCGCCGTCCGGTCGTACAGCGCCACGATCTTCGGCGAAACCCAATCCCTGGGCGGATCGAACCGCGGCTGGGCCTGGCGGCCCCTGGCAAAGAACTGCTGGGCCCGCGCCTCCTTGTCACGGTCCTTTCCTCCACCCAGGAAGAATTCGGTCGAGGCCGCCGCGCCCAGGTAGAAGTAGGCCAGGGCAATGTGCTTCCCGTTCTCCCGGATGTACTGCTCCAGCAGGCGGTTGGTTTCGGCCAGGTTGCCGGCGTAAAACTCGCGCACGCCGTTCTCCAGGTAGGTGGCCAGGAAGGCCGAGCGGTCCTCGGAGCCGACGGTCTGGCCCGCTTTCTTCATTCCCGCCTCGGCCTCTGCCACCAGCCTGCGGATTTCCTCGTCCCCGGGCGCCAGCGCCAGAGCGCGGCGAAACTGGAGGAAGGCCCTGGCGTATTCCTTCCTGCGCAGCAGCGCCTCGCCGTCGTTGACTATCCGCTCCAGCCGGTTCTGCTTTTCCTGCTCCTTGATCGCCGTTTCCGTCTTCTGGATCCAGGCTTGGAGATCCGGCAGGTCCGGCTGCGCCGACTGTAGTTCCCGGAACAGGTTGAGTGCGGCCCGCGGGTCTCCTTGTTCGAAAAGCGTCTTGGCGCGCTGGAAGGCGGGGTGGGCGGGTGGCGCCGGCTGGGCCTTGGCCAGCGCCGCTTGGCTTTGCGACATCAGGTTCCCCAGGCCCGGGCACTCCGGATCCTGCTGCTGCACACTCTGAAAGATCGCCAGAGCCTCCTGGTGGCGGCGTTGCCGCTGCAGTTGCATGCCCTGGGCCAACTGGCTCAGGCTCTTCTTGCGCACCTCGATCAAATCCAGGTACTTGCGGGCCTCCGGGGCCACCGGGCCGCCCTTGTGCACCAGCGGCTCCAGGTATTGCCTGGCCTTCTCGTAGTCGTTAGACTTGTAATACTTCTTGCCCATTTCCAGGCTGTCGTAATCCTGCTGCGAAGCCGGGGAGGCAACGCCCGGCCCCGCGCTGACAATCTGCGAAAGGTAGCGCTTGGCTTCGGCAGAGAAGGGCGTGTTCCGGTCCGCCAGCCACTTGAACTTGTAGCGCGCCTCATCGAAGGCCCGCCGCTCATAGGCGCTCTTGGCTTCGGCAAGCGTCGCTTCTTCCTGGGCGCGCTGTTTCTTGAACTCCTGTCCGCAACGCTCCTGGAGTGACTTGAGTTCCGGGTAATTGGGGTCCTGGGCGGCGACCTCGTTCAGCCGGGAGAGGGCGTCGGCAATGCTGCCGCTGTCCACCGGCGCAGTGCACGCCTGGCGGGCCGTGCGGATGGCAGCGTCCAGCGTGCGGCGGTCTGGCTGCTGCGCGCCGCTGCCGGAGGGGACCGGCAGCGCCACCAACGCCCCCAACAGGACGAATAAGCCCCGCAACACGCCTTTTCCTGCCCTATTCATAGCGCTTCAGGATTTGCTCCGGTTCGAATTGCGGGAAGGTTTGCCGGATGTGCCGGGCGCCGCCGGCTTCCACTCTTACCGCGAGCGCCAACTCACCCAGTTTCGGATGAGTGAACACCAGCCGGTAATGGCCGCTGGGGAGCGTGAGTTCCAAGGGAGTGACCCCGGTGACCTTCAAAGCCTCGCCGGTGGCCGGGTTGCGCACTTCCTTCAGTTCTCCCCAGGGGACAATCTCCAGGCGCACCACCCCGGTGGGCGGCGGCAGCGCAGCGGGCTGCGGCCGGCGCCACAGCCCGGTGCGTACGCCCAGCAGGATTCCTAGCACAGCGGCCAAGACTACGGCGGCCGACAGGTACAAGAGATTTCGGCGCCCCAGCGCGGCCGGCAGCCCCGCTACCCGGCCGCCGGCCAGGCGCAGCCGCTCCAGGACAGGGGAG
>CAYVGN010000102.1:0-8839 GCA_964451215.1 uncultured Acidobacteriota bacterium | reverse complement strand
ATATAATGGCGCAACGAACGGAAAGCGCGTACCTCCGGGTTCTCAGCGCCGCATCCGAGCCGCCACCGTAAGGGAATGGTTCCGGGCCGGTAAGCGCTCGCTGGGGAGTTGGGGAGAAATCGCGCAGAAAACGTGCTCTGGCTGCTGGCATTTCCATTCGGGCTGATCATGGGCAGCTTCCTGAACGTGGTGATCCACCGCGTTCCGCGCGGCGAGTCCATCATCAGGCCGCGCTCGCACTGCCCGCACTGCCAGCACCAGCTGGCCTGGTACGAGAACATCCCCCTGGCCAGCTACCTGGCGCTGCGCGGTCGTTGCCGTCAGTGCGGCGGGGGGATTTCGCCCCGCTATTTCGTCGTCGAGCTGTTCACCGGACTGGTGTTTGCCGGGCTGGCCGGGTCCTTCGGGCTGGACCCGCTCTTCTTCAAGTACGCCATCTTTGCCTCGCTGATGATTGCCCTGACGTTCATTGACCTGCACCACCGGTTGCTTCCGGACGCACTCACCGTCCCGGGCATGGCCGCGGGGCTGGCGTTTAGTGTTATTGTTCCGGTGGGAGACGGGGTTGCGGCGCGGCTGGCTGGCCTGGCCGGGCTGGATCTGGCCGGCCGGCTATTGTCGCCGGCCGATGCCCTGCTGGGAGCGGTGGCCGGCGCCGGCCTGCTCTGGTTCGTGGGCGAAGCCTACTGGCGCCTGCGGCGCCGGGAAGGGTTGGGGTTCGGCGACGTGAAGCTGATGGCGCTGGTCGGCACCTTCCTCGGCATGAAGCTGACCCTGCTCACCATTTTCCTCGGTTCGCTGGCCGGGAGCCTGATCGGCGGCTCGTTCCTGCTGCTGACCGGAAAGGACAGCAAGTACGAGCTTCCCTTCGGGACTTTCCTGGGCCTGATGGCGTTGTTGGCGGCCTTCTGGGGCAAGGAGATCGTCGAGTGGTACCTTTCGTCGCTGGCCTTCTGATGGTGTTGGAGGGAGCGCAGGCGCTGGGCGCCGGTGAGCGCCTGGGGCTGCTCACCAAGCTGCTGGCCTTCTCCGTGCTCTCGCTCGGCCTGCTGGTGGTGGCCCTGTTGCTGATCCGCCGCACGTTCCGGCAAGTCGGCAGCGAGGGGGCGGCCACCGCGGGCCCGCGCGGGGCCAGGGCGGGCGATGACCAGGCGTTCGCCATGGCCACCTTCCAGGCGGTGATCCAGCGGTTACGGGAGCAGGAGAAGGAGTTGGAGCGGCTGCACCGCGCCGAACGCCAGCGGGCGCAGGAAAGCGAGCAGCTCAGCGCCACCATCATGCGGAACATGGCCACCGGGCTGGTGATGATGAACGCCCAGGGCATCATCACCGAGTCCAACCCCGCGGCCAAGGCCGTGCTGGGCCACGAGGTGCTGGTGGGGCGCAGCTTCCGCGACGTGTTCTGGCCGGACCGGGACCAGGCCGGCGCGATGCCGCCCCTGGTCGAGAAGCTGGAGACCTGCCTGAAGACCGGGCAGACTTTCCGCCGCATCACCGTCACTTACCCCGCTCCCAACGGCCAGAGCAAGGTCCTGGGCGTGGGGATGTCGCCCATCCGGGCGGAAGGACAGGTGAACGGCGCCATCTGCCTGCTCAGCGACCTCACCGAGATCACCGCCTTGCAGCAGCAGGTGCGGCTGAAGGAGAGCCTGGCGGCGCTGGGCGAGATGTCAGCGGGCATCGCCCACGAGTTCAAGAACTCCCTGGCTACCATCTCCGGCTACGCCCAACTGATCCGCGCCGAGGACAGCCTGGAGGGGGCGCGCCAGCACGCCGCCCGCATCGTGGTCGAGACCGGGTTCCTTACCCAGGTGGTCACCGACTTCTTGAATTTCTCGCGGCCCCTGAACCTGGTGGCCTGCGACGTCTCCACCCGCGAGCTGATCCAGGACACCTTCCGCGAGGTCACCGAGCGCGGCGACTTCTCCGACGTGCAACTGGAGACGAGCGGCGAGTTCCCCATCCTGGTCGCTGATCAGACGCTGCTGCGGCAGTGCTTCGCCAATCTGCTCCGCAACGGCTGCGAGGCCATCGCCGAGGCCGGGCGCCCGGGACTCATCCAGGTGGAGGGCGGGGTAGAAAACAGCGAAACGGGGCCCGTCTTGCGCTTGAGCTTCGCCGACAACGGGACCGGCATCGCCGCCCAGAACCTGGACAAGGTTTTCATCCCCTTCTTCACCACCAAGAACGCTGGTACGGGCCTGGGGCTGGCCCTGGTGCACAAGATCATTGTCAACCACAACGGCAAGGTCCAGGTGTCGAGCCGGGCCGGCGAAGGGACCACGTTCACCGTGACGCTGCCGCTGGCCGCCACCAGCGCTCCCGCCACACGGGCTTGAGAGTTCAGGCTTCAGGCTCTGATGCTTGAGCAGCCGATACTGCCTTGACTTTGGAGTTGGAACCCGGAACTCAGGACTGGGAACCTGGGAGTGGCGGGCGGGGACTTGTTCTTGCTGGCACCCCTGGCGCGGGCGTTTCTTGATTTTCCGCCTTAGCGGGCGCTAGACTCGCATATAAGGGGAAACCCATGACGAACGGTTCGAGATTTGTCTTTCGCCTTTGCGGCCTGATAGCCGGTGTCCTGGCGCTGGGAACCATGCTGTGGGCCCAGTCGCTGGGAGAAATCGCACGCCGGCAGCGTGCCAGCAAGCCGGCCGTAAAGGCGACCCGCGTCTACGATAACGAGAACCTGCCCCGCGAGGGCGGATTGAGCACCGCCGAGGAACCGCAGGCCAAGGTCAAGCCCGGCGAGAAGAAGGAAGCGGAGAAAGAGGCCAAGGCCAAGGAAGGCGACAGGAAGGAGCTGGAGAAGGCCTATCGTGAGAAGTTCGCCAAGCTGCGCGAGGCCCTGACCTACGAAGAGAGGAAGCTGGACGTGCTGCAGCGCGAATTCAACCTGGCCAGCGTCCAGTTCTACTCCAACCCACAGCAGGGACTGCAGGAGCAGCAGACCCGGGCCGAGCTGAAAACCCGCCAGGGCGAGATCGAGAAGCAGAAAGAGGCTGTGGCAGCGGCCAAGAAGGCTATCACTGACCTGGAAGAACAGTTGAGGAAGGCCGGCCTGCCCGCGGACTGGGCTCGTTAAGAGGATGGCCGAGCGACTCCTCCTCGTCGAGGACAAAGCCGAGTTGCGCCAGATGCTGAAGCTGGCGCTGTCCAAGGCCGGCTACCAGGTTCAGGAGGCGGCCGACGGCACCGAGGCCAGCCGCCTCATCCATTCCCAGCCCTTTTCCCTGGTGCTGACCGACCTGAAGCTGCCCGGCTGCTCGGGGTTGGACCTGCTCCGCCAGGTGCAGGAGGTTGACCCGGGCATCCCCGTCATCGTGATGACCGCCTACGGCTCGATTGAGGAGGCGGTGCGGGCGATGAAGGAGGGCGCCTACGACTTCATCCAGAAGCCGGTGGACCTGGAGCACCTGAGGATGCTGCTGGGGCGTGCCCTGCTGCAGCAGCAACTGGTCCGGGAGAACCTGCTGCTGAAGGAAGAGGCGGCGGCCAGGTACGGCTTCCCGCGGATCATCGCCGAGCACCCCTCGCTGGTGGCGGTGGCGCGCGACATCCAGCGGGTGGCCGCCACCGAGTCCACGGTGCTGCTGCTGGGCGAGAGCGGCACGGGCAAGGAGCTGTTCGCCCGCGCCATCCACCACCTCAGCCCCCGGCAAAACCAGGTGTTTGTGGCCATCAACTGCGCCGCCATCCCTGAGGGCCTGGTGGAGAACGAGCTGTTCGGCCACGAGAAGGGCGCCTACACCGGCGCCGGGGCCCGCAAGCTCGGAAAGTTCGAGCTGGCCCACCGCGGCACCATCTTCCTGGACGATATCGGCGAGCTGCCCCTAGCCGTACAGGCCAAGATCCTGCGGGTGCTGGAGGAGCGCAGGTTCGAGCGGGTGGGCGGCCTGCAAACCATCGAGGTGGACGTGCGCATCCTGGTGGCCACCAACCGCGACCTGCGCCAGGCCGTCGAGCAAAAGGCCTTCCGCGAGGACCTCTACTTCCGCATCGCCGCCGTCCCCATCGAGATTCCCCCGCTGCGCGACCGCGGCAACGACATCCTGCTGCTGGCCCGCGCCTTCCTCCGCCGCTACGCGCTGGAGTTCCACAAGGCCGAGGCTCATCTTTCTGCCGAGGCGGAAGAGGCGCTGATGAGCTACCACTGGCCCGGTAACGTCCGCGAACTGCAGAACTCCATCGAGCGCGCCCTGATCCTGGCCGAGGGCAACTCGATCCGTGCCGAGGACCTGAACCTGGATCTGGCCGCCAACGCCCCGCCGCCTCCCGACCTCGGTCCCGAGCCCTTCAACTGGGAGGGGAGCCTGGAAGAGGTGAGCGCCCGGGCGGTGTCCCTGGTGGAAAAAACCAAGATACTGCAGGCGCTCAAGGAAGCCCGCTGGAACAAGACCCGGGCGGCCGACAAGCTGGGCATCGCCTACAAGACGCTGCTGGCCAAGTCCCGCGCCCTGGGCATCTGAGACCAATCCACAGATTTCGCAAACCTTTCGGAACCTGCTGCAATAGATGGGTTCCGGGTATTGCCAGCAGAGCGCCGGGCGGGTAATCTGTTTGCTCTCTTATGCGCCATTTCATGGTGAGCAACACGGCCTACGTGCTGTTCGAGCCTGATGAAGAGCAACTGGCCCGCATCGCGGCCCAGGCCGGCTTTCGCGTGGAAATCCGGCAGAAGGAACGTGCTTCGCTGATCGCGCTGGTGCCGCTGGGCCGCCGGCCTATGTTCTTCGACGCCACCGACGCGCGCCAGGCGCCCAAGCTGGCCGTGGCTCGCACCTTCGCCAGCGCCGCCACCGGCATGGTCTTCAACACCCCGTTTGTGCTGGAGTCGCTGACCGGCCCCGGCGTCCAGGTCCGGCTGGTCAAGCAGGTGCGCTGGGACCAGGCTCGCAAGTTCCCCCACGGCCCCTCCGAGTCCTCCCTGCTGGCGCTGTTCCAGCAACTGGTCCAGGACCTGGCCACCGGCATGGTCGGCCTCTGCGGCGCTTCCGCCGTGGCAAAGCCACGCTCCACCAATCTCATCCCGTAGCCTGCTGCTTCTGGCAGGGGCAGGCGCAGAAGGCGCATTATGTTATCATGAAAACTGATGGTGATAACATGATCCGCACGCAAATCAGCCTCGATGAGCGCGAATACGCGCTGGCCAAGAAGGAGGCCAGGGCGTTGGGCATTCCGCTTGCCGAATTCGTGCGGCGAGCCATTCGGCAGATGCTGCCGGCGCGGGGAAGCGCCCCGTGGATGCGTTACGCGGGGCTGGTCGAGAGCGGCGACCCGCGTTCCAGCCAGTCCATCGACGAGGTCGTCTATGGCCGGAAGGACTGAGTGCTACCTCGATACTTCCGCGCTCATTGCTTTTCTCGACACGTCCGACAGCTACCACGCATTATTCCGACGTCTCTTCTCCAGCCCTCCGCCGCTTGTCACTTCAGCCCTGGTGGTCGTCGAAGGACACGGGTGGTTCCTTCGTCGTTACGACCAGCGTCGCGCAATCCAGTTCCTGAATTTCATCGCGGAGCTGCCTGGCCTGGCCATCCGGGCGTTCGATCAGGCGCAACTGGCCGAGGCGACGGAGTTAGTCAAGAAGTTCTCCGACCAGGCGCTTACCCTGGCTGACGCTCACGGGCTGGTGGTGATGAAGGAGCGCCGAATTGCCGCCTGCTGGTCTACGGATCGCCATCTGGGCCTCGGGGGCGTTCCGTTGGTTGTCTGACGGGCCCGGCTGGGCAGCTAAGGGCGGGCTCGGCCCCTACGCTGGGGGCCAAGCGGGCGTAGTCGGGGTGCAGGTCCTGGAGGGCGGCCACGTTGACCTGGCCGCGCTGGAGGGCTGAGATGCCGCTGATGGCGGCCCGGGCGCCCGACAGCGTGGTGATGCAAGGGATGCGGCGCTGGGCAGCCGCGCGGCGAATGGCCTGCTCGTCGAAATAGGAATGCGCCCCCACGGGGGTGTTGATGATCAGGGCGATCTCGTTGCCCTTGATCAGATCCACGGCGTTGGGCCGTCCTTCCTTCAGCTTGAAGACGGTCTTCACCGGGATGCCGGCGTCGGAGATGACCGAAGCGGTGCCGCGGGTGGCCAGGATTTCGAAGCCGGCCTGGCGCAGCCGCCGCGCCAGCTCGGCCACCGCCGGTTTGTCGCGGTCGGCTACGCTCAGGAACACCTTGCCCTTCAGCGGCAGCCGCTGCCCGGCGCTGAGCTGCGCCTTGGCGAAGGCTTCGCCGAAATCGCTGCCCACCCCCATCACCTCGCCGGTGGATTTCATTTCCGGGCCCAGGCTCACGTCCACGCCCGGAAACTTGTCGAAGGAGAAGACCGGCGACTTGACAAAGGCAGGCCCGGGCGCCGCGGCGCCAAGCTCGCCGGTCGAGTGACCGAAGTCGCGCAGCTTCCTCCCCAGCATTAGCCGCGCGGCCAGCTTGGCCAGCGGCACGCCGGTGGCCTTGCTGACGTAAGGCACGGTGCGGGAGGCGCGCGGGTTCACCTCCAGCACGTACACCTTGCCGTTCTGGATGGCGTACTGCACATTCATCAGCCCCACCACCTCGAGCGCCCGCGCCAGGCGGATGGTGTAGTCGCGCAGGGTGGCCAGCTGCTCGGCGCCGAGGGAAACGGCCGGCAGCACGCAGGAGCTGTCGCCGGAGTGGATACCAGCCTCCTCGATGTGCTCCATGATGCCGGCGATGAGCACGTCCTCACCGTCGGCCAGCGCGTCCACGTCCACCTCGATGGCATCCTCCAGGAAGCGGTCCACGAGCACCGGGCGCGACTGCGAGTACTCCACCGCCTGCTCCATGTACTGCTCCACGGTGTCCTCATCGTAGGCGATGACCATGGCGCGGCCGCCCAGCACGTAGGAGGGCCGCACCAGCACCGGGAAGCCGATGTGATTGGCCACGGCCAGGGCCTCGGGGACGCTGGTGGCGGTGCCGTTCGCCGGCTGGGGGATGCCCAAATCCGCCAGCAGCCGGCCGAAGCGCTTGCGGTCCTCGGCTAGGTCAATGGACTCGGGACTGGTGCCCACGATGGGCACCCCGGCCCGCTTCAGGTCCAGCGCCAGGTTCAGCGGCGTCTGCCCGCCGAACTGCACGATGACGGCGCCAGGCTGCTCCCGCTCGAACACGTTCATCACGTCCTCGAAGGTCAGCGGCTCGAAGTAGAGGCGGTCGCTGGTGTCGTAGTCGGTGGAGACCGTCTCCGGGTTGCAGTTGACCATGATGGTCTCGTAGCCGTCAGCAGCAAGGGCGAAGACACCGTGGACACAGCAGTAGTCGAACTCGATCCCCTGGCCGATCCGGTTGGGGCCGCCGCCAAGGATGATGATTTTTTTGCGATCAGACACCTCGGCCTCGCACTCCTCCTCGTAGGTGGAGTAGAGGTAGGGGGTGTGGGCGACGAACTCCGCGGCACAGGTATCGACCCGCTTGAATACGGGGCGGACACCGAGGCGGAGGCGCAGCTGGCGCACCTCCTCGTCGTTAATCCCCCAGAGACGGCCTAGGAACTTGTCGGAGAAGCCGTACTGCTTGGCCTCCCGCATGATCTCGCTGGTCACCGCTGACGGAGCCAGCTTCTTCAACTCTTCCTCTTTCTCGATGATCTGGCGGATGTTGTGCAGGAACCAGGGGTCGATGTGGGTGATGCCATGGATCTCTTCAACGCTCATGCCTGAACGGAGGGCGTCGCCGATGTACCAGACCCGGTCGCAGTTGGGGGTGCGCAGCTTCTCCTGGAGGAGCTGCTGCTCCTTTTGGGTGAGGGCGCGGCGTGTCTCGTCGGTCAGGTCGAAGAGACGGGACTCGAAGCCGGCGGAGCCAATCTCCAGGGAGCGAAGCGCCTTCTGGAAAGACTCCTTGAAGGTCCGGCCGATGGCCATGACCTCGCCTACTGACTTCATCTGGGTAGTGAGGGTGGCGTCGGCTGCCGGGAACTTCTCAAAGGTGAAGCGGGGGATTTTGGTGACCACGTAGTCGATGGTCGGCTCGAAGCAGGCCGGCGTCTCCCGGGTGATGTCGTTGATGATCTCGTCCAGGCGGTAGCCCACCGCCAGCTTGGCGGCGATCTTGGCGATGGGGAAGCCGGTGGCCTTGGAGGCCAGGGCCGAGCTGCGCGACACCCGCGGGTTCATCTCGATCACCACCATGCGCCCGGTCTCCGGGTGGACGGCGAACTGGATGTTGGATCCCCCGGTGTCCACCCCCACCTCGCGGATCACCTGGATGGCGGCATCGCGCATGTGCTGGTACTCGCGGTCGGTGAGGGTCTGGACGGGGGCCACGGTGATGGAGTCGCCGGTGTGCACGCCCATGGGGTCGAAGTTCTCGATGGAGCAGATGACGATGACGTTGTCGGCCAAGTCGCGCATCACCTCCAGCTCGTACTCCTTCCAGCCCAGCACGCTCTCCTCGATCAGCACCTCGTGCACCGGGCTGATGTCCAGGCCTCGCGCTAGCATCTCGTGGAACTCCTCGCGGTTGTAAGCGATGCCCCCGCCGGTGCCGCCCAGGGTGAACGAGGGCCGGATGATGACCGGGTAGCCGATGCGCGCCGCCAGCTCCATGCCATCCTTGATGTTGTTCACCAGGCCGCTGCGGGGGGTGTCCAGGCCGATGCGGCGCATGGCGTCCTTGAACATCAGGCGGTCCTCGGCCATCTTGATGGCGCGCAACCCGGCCCCGATCAGCTCCACCCCGTACTTCTCCAGCACGCCCGCTTCGGCCAGCTCCACCGACAGGTTCAGCGCCGTCTGCCCGCCCACGGTGGAGAGCAGCGCGTCGGGCCGCTCCCGCTCGATGATGGCCTCCACGTAACGCCGCTCCAGCGGCTCGATGTAGGTGC
>CAYVGN010000101.1:5589-8910 GCA_964451215.1 uncultured Acidobacteriota bacterium | reverse complement strand
TCAGGTCCCCGCGGCCCACCGCCCCGATCACCACCCGCTCCTCCCCGCGGATGGAATGCACCTTGTAGCCGAACTGCTGGACGCGCTCGCAGACGTGGTCAATCTCCTGCCGGGTCGCGCCCGGCTTCATCGAGATGATCATGTGTTCCCTCCCGGGAGGGGCGCATCAGGCCGCGCCCCTCGCCTGGCGGTCGCCCCGTCGGTGGGCCTGAAAGCGCTGCGGCCCACCGTCTCCGGTGGGCCGCCGAGATTTCAGCAAAAATTACCGACGCGCTCAGCCGCCCACCTGGCAGGCAAACCAGTAGTAGCGGCTAAATCGAGATCCAGCGCCTTGGACCCGTCGCGTCATTGGAGCGGCATTATATTGGCCCAGGCGCCGGATGTCCAGACCTTTTTCGCAGGATGTTCCGCCCAAGGAAACGCGGACGGGCGCAAGAGCGCTCCCCTGCGGGCCGTAGTACAATCGGCGCATGGAGATCGCCCTGGGGGCGGACCACGCCGGGTTTGCGTTGAAGGAGAAGGTGAAACAGGAGCTGGAACGGCTGGGGCATCGCGTCCAGGACGTGGGAACGGCCTCGGCCGAGCCAGTCGATTACCCGGACTATGCCGCCTCGGTGGCCCGGCGGGTGGCTGGCGGGAGGGCCGAGCGCGGCATCCTGGTCTGCGCCACCGGCGCGGGCATGGCCCTGGCGGCCAACAAGGTGCGCGGCATTCGCGCCGTGAGTGTCTGGAACGCCCAAGGCGCCCGGCTGAGCCGCCAGCACAATGACGCCAACGTGCTGGCCCTGGGCGCCCGCCTGCTGGAGGAACACAACGCCCTGAGCATCGTCCGCGCCTGGCTGGAAACCGAATTCGCGGGTGGCCGCCACCGGCGCCGCCTCAGGAAGATCGCCGCTCTGGAAAGGAACCAGGCATGAACTGCTTCGACCGCCCGCTCCGCGAGGTGGATGGCGACGTCTTCGAAGCCATCCGCAACGAGACCCGGCGGCAGCACGACCAGTTGGAACTGATCCCCAGCGAGAACTTCGTCTCTGAGGCGGTGCTGGAGGCGATGGGCTCGGTGTTCACCAACAAGTACGCCGAGGGCTACCCGGGCCGGCGCTACTATGGAGGCTGCCAATGGGCCGACCGAGTGGAGTCGCTGGCCATCGAGCGCGCCAAGCGGCTGTTCGGCGCCGAGCACGCCAACGTGCAGCCGCACGCCGGCAGCCAGGCCAACATGGCCGCCTACGCCGCCCTCTTGCAGCCCGGCGACACCATCCTGGGGATGAACCTGTCGCACGGCGGTCACCTCACCCACGGCAGCCCGGTCAATTTCTCCGGCAAGTATTACAGGGTGATCCCCTACGGGGTCGGGCGGGACACCGAGACTATTGACTACGACGAGCTGGAGCGGCTGGCCCGGGAGCACCGCCCCAAGATGCTCATCGCCGGCGGCAGCGCCTACCCCCGCATTATTGACTTCGTCCGGATGCGGCAGATTTGCGACCAGGTGGGCGCTGTGCTGTTGAGCGACATGGCGCACTTCGCCGGCATGGTGGCCGCCGGCCTTCATCCCAGCCCCGTGCCTTACTCCGAAATTGTTACCTCCACCACGCACAAGACGCTGCGCGGCCCGCGCGCCGGCTTCATCCTCTCGCGGACCCAGTATGCCCAGGCGATCGACAAGATGGTCTTCCCCGGGATGCAGGGCGGCCCGCTGGTACACATCATCGCCGCCAAGGCCGTGTGCTTCCACGAAGCCACGCAGCCGGAGTTCCACCACTACCAGGCGCAGATCCTGGCCAACGCCCGCGCCCTCGCCTCCACCCTCAGCGAAGAGGGGTTCCGGGTGATCTCGGGCGGAACCGACACGCACCTGCTGCTGGTGGACGTGTTCCGGGAGGGGCTGCTGGGCCGGCCGGCCGAGACCGCCCTGCACCAGGCCGGCATTACCGTCAACCGCAACACCATCCCCTTCGAGACCAACTCCCCCTTCAACCCCAGCGGCATCCGGCTGGGAACGCCCGCCGTGACTACGCGGGGAATGAGGGAAGCCGAGATGCGGCAGATCGGCCGCTGGATCGCCGAGGTGCTTCGCAACCACGCCGACCAGGACCGCATCGCCCGCGTGCGCAGCCAGGTGCGCGAACTGTGCGAAGCATTCCCGCTCTACCCCTGGAAGCTGCGCGAGCCGGCCGCTACTCCTTAGGGGCAGCCTTCCGGCCGCCCGCCGGCGCCCGGAAGGCACCCCGCAGGAAAACCAGGTGGAACCCGCACCAGCAAAACCCGCCGTGGAAGCGCCGGCCCCTGTTCCCTCGCTGAGGGACTCGCCGCAGCGGTGGTGGCTGACGGTCCTGCTGGTCACCGGCATGATCTTCTGCTACGCCCACCGTGGAACGCTGTCGGTGGCCGCGCCTTTCATGATCCACGACCTGCGCCTGTCGGCGTCGGTCATGGGTGTGCTCCTCTCCGCTTTCTTCTGGACCTACTCCTTGCTGCAGGTGCCAGCGGGCTGGCTGGTGGACCGTTACGGTGTCCGGCGCGCCTACGCGCTGGGCTACACCCTCTGGTCCCTGGCCTCAGCGGCCACCGGTCTGGCCGGGAACCTGGCCGGGCTGATCGCCGCCCGCACCTGTGTGGGGGTGGGCCAGAGCGTGGCTTTCCCGGCCAGCGCCCGCGCCGTCGCCAACTGGTTTCGCGACCGCGAACGCGGCACCGTGACCGGCCTCTACCTCACCGGCGTCCGCCTGGGACAGGCACTGGTCAGCTATGCTGGCGCCTTCATCATTGCGGCCTACGGCTGGAAAGGCTTCTTCCTGGCCACCGGCCTCCCGCCCCTGCTCTGGCTGCTTCCCTGGCTCGGCTTCCTGAAAACGTGGGAAGCAGGACCGGCCTCCTTGCCCCTCCGCTCCGGCAGCGAGGCTCCCAAAGGGCCGTCATTCCTGCGCAGCCTGGGCCTGCTGGGCAACCGCACCGTCTTTGGCATCTTCCTCGGATTCTTCGCCTACGACTACGCCTGGTTCGTCTTCGTCACCTGGCTTCCCGGCTACCTGGTGATGGAGCGGAAGTTCAGCACCCGCGAAATGGGCATCTACAGCTCGGTGCCGTACATCGCCATGTCCATGACGATCCTGCTGTCGGGCCTGCTGAGCGACTGGCTGATCCGGCGCGGCTGCCGCGAGGTGCGCGTGCGCAAGACGCTCATCTCCATCGGCCTCGCCGTCGGCGCCCTCATCGTCCCGGCCGGGCTGGTGGAGGAGAAGATGACCGCGGTGTGGTTGCTGGGGCTTTCCTTGTGCGGCCTGGGCATCGCTTCGCCCAACACCTGGACGCTCACCC
>CAYVGN010000101.1:0-5579 GCA_964451215.1 uncultured Acidobacteriota bacterium | reverse complement strand
TCTGCTCGCGCCGGATCGTCGGCACCGTTTCCGGCATCCAGAATTTCGGCGGCAACGTCGGCGGCGTCCTGGCTCCCGTGCTGACCGGCTTCATCGCCCACGCCACCCAGTCCTTTGCCCTGGCGCTGGCCCTGACCGGGGCCATCCTGGCAGGGGGCATCCTCTCCTACTGTTTTCTGATTGCGGAGCCGGTCGAGCGGTGAGAGTCATGAGTTATGACTTATGGATGACAGTCGGCCTCTCCATTCGTAATTCATAACTCATGATTCATAATTGTTCCTATGAAGATCGCGATTGACGTACGGCGGCTGGCCGACTTCGGCATCGGCACCTACATCCGCAACCTGGTGCGCACGCTGTTCCGCAAGGACGCGGTCAACCGCTACCTGCTGATCGGCGACCCCCACCGGATGGAGGAGCTGGGGCCGCTGCCGGAGAACTTCCAGACGCTGCCCTACCTGCGCGGCGACGAATCGGCCGGCAACCACTTCCATTTGCACTTCCTGTTGCGGGACAGGGCGGTGGAGTTGCTGCACGTGCCGCACGTGCGGGTGCCGCTGCTGGTGCCCTGCCGCTACGTGGTGACGGTGCACGACCTGGCCGACTTCCTGTTCCCCACCGACGACGGTTTCCGCCGCAGCCTGCGCCTCTACCTGGCCCGCCGCGGCCTGACCCGCGCCGCCCGCATCCTGGCTGTCTCGCGCGCCACCCGCCTGGATCTGGCCGAGTTCTTCCGCCTGCCCGGAAAGAAGATCGAGGTGGTTTACAACGCCATTGACGAGCGCTTCTGCCGCCCCTGTCGTTACGAGGAGAAGAAGCTGGTGCTGGAGCGCTACGGGGTCGTCTACCCGTTCGCGCTCTACGCCGGCAACGTGAAGCGGCAGAAGAACCTGGCACGCCTGATCGAGGCGTTTGCCGTGCTGAAGGGCGAGTTGCGGCAGCACCCCGTTTACGCCGACCTGAAGCTGATCCTGATCGGCGACGAACTGAGCAAGCACGCCGACCTGCGCCGCACGGTGATCAAGACCCGCATCCAGCAGGACGTGCGCTTCCTGGGCTTCGTCCCTATCGACGTGCTCCGCGTGTTCTACTCCTCGGCCGAAGTCTTCGTCTTCCCCTCCCTTTACGAGGGGTTCGGCCTTCCACCCCTGGAGGCGATGGCGCAGGGGACGCCGGTCATCGTCTCCAACGTTTCCTCTCTGCCCGAGGTGGTGGGGAACGCTGCCGTGATGGTCCACCCGGACAACATCTTCGACATCGCCCGAGGCATCAAGCGGGTGCTGCTCGACGCCGACACGCGGGACCTGCTGCGCCAGCGGGGCCTGGAACAGGTGAAGAAGTTCTCCTGGGACCGCTCGGTGGAGCGTGTGCTCAGCATTTACGGGGAGACTGCCGGAGCGGTGGCCGCCGCCGCCTGACCAAGCCTGCACCGCGATCGCAGTGAACGTTGAACCTGGAACCCTCCGGTGGTAAAACAGCGCGCATGCCAAACGCTGGACCTACCCTGGCGCGCCAATGCCTGGCCGAGTTCCTGGGAACGTTCCTGTTGATCCTGATCGGTGACGGCGCGGTGGCCGTGGCCGTCTTCACCGGCGCCCTGGATCTGTTCGGTGTGGTCATGCTCTGGGGCCTGGCCGTTACCTTCGCCATCTACTCGGTCGGCTACCTTTCCGGCGCTCACTACAACCCCGCCGTGACGGTTTCGCTGGCGGTCTTTGCCGGGTTTCCGGCGCGCAAGGTCCCGGCCTTCCTCGCCAGCCAGGTGGCCGGCGCCTTCGCGGCGGCAGCCGCCCTGTACGGCGTCTGGCACGGCTTCTGGGAGCTGGCGGCCGCCAGGCTGGGGGTAAGCATCGGCGGGCCGGGCAGCCAGAAGCTGATGATGGTGTTCAGTTGCTTCTACCCCAACCCGGGAAGCGTGGGCACCGCCCCGGCCGACCTGGAACGGGTCTCCACGCTGGCGGCGTTCAGCGCGGAATTCCTGCTGACCGCCGTGCTGCTGGTGGTGATCTTGGCGCTGGCCAACCCGCGGAATTCCAACCTGGTGGGCAGCAACCTGGCGCCGTTCTTCATCGGGCTGTGCGTGACGGCAGTGGTAGGGATCGGGGCGCCGCTGACGATGGCCGCCATCAACCCGGCGCGCGACTTCGGCCCGCGCCTGTTCGGCTACCTGGCTGGCTTCGGCTCCATCGCCTTCCCCGGCCCGCGGGGGAACGAGTGGTGGCTCTACATCGCCGCGCCCATTGCCGGCGGGCTGGCCGGAAGCGCCCTCTACCGCGCCGCCACCCGCGAACCGCGCGTCAAGAAGGCCAGGGCCACTGACACCTGAGAATCATCGGCAGATTTCTGGGACTCAGCCCTCACCAATCCGCGATAGCTCTATACTAACTTCAAGCGTTCCAGGCCCGTGTCAATCCTGACGCGCGTCTACGGACCGCCACACCCTTCGGGTCCCACCAACTGACAACAAGTCCTTCCGAATCAGAAGATTAGCAACTGGTGACTGAAGTGCCCCTCAGCCGACCGGGAACGGAGGAACGACGATGAAGGCCACGGCGAGGGTGATGGGGAGGCTGGCGGCAGCAGTCGCCGCCCTGATCCTGACCGAGCGCGCTGTGGCCCAGCAAGCGGCGCCGGTCGCGGCACCCGGCCAGCAGATCACCCGCCGCTTGGTCATCAACATCCCGGCGATGACCCTGGAGTTGTTCGAGAACAACGAGCATGTGCGGACCTACCGCATCGCGGTCGGCAGGCGCTCCACCCCGAGCCCGGTCGGCGCCTTCCGCGTGGCCAGTCTGGTGAAGAACCCAACCTGGTACGGGCCGAACGGGCAGGTGGTGGTGCCTGGTTCCAACAACCCGGTGGGAACGCGCTGGATCGGCCTGGACAAGAAAGGCTACGGCATCCACGGCACCAACGCCCCGAACTCCATCGGGCGGGCCGCCTCGCACGGCTGCATCCGCATGCGCAACGGCGACGTCGAGGAACTGTTCGCGCGGGTGCGCGTCGGCGACGAGGTGGAGATCGTGTACGAGACCGTCATGGCGGACGGGACGGTGCTGAACGACGTCTACGGGCTGGCGGATACGACAGCTTCCGCAAGCGCATCGGCCGGCGGGGGCATGTAGGGGCGCCGCCTGCCGCGCATCGGCGGCGTCGTCCCGCTTGGCGGGCTGGCACAGCCGGGAGCGAAGAACGCTAAGAAATGGACACGATGCGACCGAGCGATGTGCTGTGGGTTGTGGTAGCGGCGTTTGCCGGCTTCGAGCTGGCGCTGGCCGCCAACTACCTCCTGCTGAAGCTGGTGCTGCACGCCATGCAGTTCGGCCTCCGGCCGACTTCCAAGTTCAATGTCCAAAGTCAAAGTCAGAAGCCTCTCCGCCCCGACTTTGAACTTTGAACTTTGACCCTTGAACTTTAGTAAGATCGGCGCATGCTGCTGGCCCTGCTCGTGGCGGTAAGCCTGCCCCCGGCGGAAGTCAACCACTTCGCTGCCCGTGTGGCGCAGGCTGTGGCGCAGCGGCTGGCGCCGGGTGAGGCTGGGGTGGCCCCGGCAACCGGCGTGGTGGTGCGGGTTGAGGACCCGGGAAACGTCGGCGCCGGCGAGCAGCTTTCCCGAGCCTTACGGGATGCGCTTCGGTCGCAGAAGCTGGAGGTGACCGTGGAGGGCGAACCGGCCTGGCAAGTGCACGCCTACCTCAGCACGCGCCGCGGTCGTCCCCTAGCCGCCGCCCGCATCCGCTATGAGGGCCGCGAGGTTGCCGTGCTGTTTGCCGAATTCGCCGCCGGGGTTCCTCCCCCAGTGGCGCCCGCCGAAGCTCTGGCAATCGCCATTCGCACGCGGCCCTTGCTGGCGCCTGACCTGCCCGTGCTGGACCTGGAGGCTGATGCCGCCGGCAATCTTTTCCTGCTGCACCCGGACCGCGTGCGCGTCCTGGACCTGAATGCCGTCGGCATGCCCCTGAAGGCCGAACTGGGGCTGGAAACGGGCGCGGGGCGCCTGCGGGACCCCTTGCTGCGACTGGTGGCGCGGGACGCGCCCCGCCAACTGGAGGTTTACTCAGCGGCCGCCTCGGTGCCCCAGCCGCCACCGTTGCCAATCGAGGGCTACGCGCTGAGAACCTTCCCGGCACCGGCCCGCATGCGGCTGCCCCACCCCTGGCGCGCGGTCATCGCCCAGGTGCAGTCAGTGGCCGGAAGGAACTACTTGCAGGCGCCGGGCGTGCCGGAGCTTTACGGGCTGGCGCCGGTGGCAAGCCCGCTGCGCGCCCACTGGGTGCTGCTAGACGCTGCCGGGCGCTTACAGTTAGCCGACGCCGACCTGCGGCCCTTTGGCCCGGCAGTGACGGGCGGCTTCGGGGGCGACGTGGCTTCGGCCATGCTCCCCTGCACTGGAACGCTGGTGCTGGCCGCTAGCGCCGAGCCCAACCCCGCCCGCGACCGCATCGCAGTTCTACGGGTGGAAAACGACCGCCTGCTTCCCTACACCACGCTGGAGCTGGATGGGGCCGTGCGCCGGCTAAAGGCGCTGCCCGCCACAGGCGATCAGCGGCGTGTTCTCGCCGTCGCTGAAATCAACGGCAGCTCGCGAGTGGACGAGATTGAGCTGAGGTGCGCGCCATGACACTCCAAAGTCCCAGGTCCAAAGTCCAACGTCCAAGGTCCAAAGTCCCAAGTCTGCTTTGCGCGCTCCTGCTGTTCGGACTTGGCACTTGGGACTTGGGACTTTGGACTTCAGCCGCGGCCACGCGGCCGCGATATGGCGGCACCCTGCGCATCAGCTTTTCTCAAACGGCCGAGACTGGCGACCCGGCGCTAGCCGCGACGCTTCCCGAGCGCCTCCTGGCGCAGGCCGCCTACGAAACACTGGTCATGCTCGACGAGGGCGGCGCAGCCGTCCCCGGCCTGGCTGCGGCCTGGCAGTCGGAAGGGGGCGGCAAACGCTGGGTTCTCCAGCTCCGTCCCGGAGTCAGGTTTCACAACAGCTCGCTGCTGAATGCGGCGATGGTGTGCTCCTCGCTGGAACGGTCGCTGGCGCAGGCACGGACGGCGGCCGCCGCGCAACTGCGGCGCCTGCACTTCTCGTGCGCGGCGCCGGCAGAGACGCGCCTGGTTTGTGAACTGGCCGAGCCTCTGCCCGCACTGCCACGGATGCTGGCCGACCGCGCGCTGGCCATCGCCGATTCCGACGGCGCAGGCACCGGGCCATGGAAGATGGTCGCCTTTGTGGCGCCAGGGCCGCCTGGGCAACCGCCGGTTACTGCGGCGCCCAGGGCCGGGCGTGCCCGCCTGGAGGCCTTTGAGGACCACTGGCGTGGGCGCCCCTTCCTCGATGCCGTGGAGATGGAACTGGGCAGTGACGTCCGCCGCCAGCGCGTGGATTTCGAAGTGAGGCGCGCCGACGTGCTGGTGACGCCAACCACCGAGGCGCGACCGGCCGCAAACCCGCGCCCCACACGGCCCGCCAACCTGCTGGTGCTTGGCTTTCATCCCGACAGCCCGTTTCTGGCCGCCGGCAGCGCCTGGAATAAGAACTCGTAGCCGCTGGCCCAGCCCGGCAGGAAGGCTGCGGCGGTGTCGGC
>CAYVGN010000100.1:0-8915 GCA_964451215.1 uncultured Acidobacteriota bacterium | reverse complement strand
ATCTGGGGCTGACGTCCAGGGAAGGCGCGACCACCGCGGCCGCGGTAACCAGGCGAATGCGGTTGTTCTCGGTGTCGGCGATGTAGACGTTGCGGTTGGGATCCACCGCGATGCCGGTGGGCCTGTTCAAGAAAGCGAACGTTGCCTCCTGGCCATCGCCGGCGAACCCGGCGACGCCCACTCCGGCCAGCGTAGTGATGACGTTGCCGCGGATCACCCGCACCACGTGCCCGTCAGCATCGGCGATGTAGATGTTGCCGCTGCGATCCACGGCCAGGCCTGCCGGGCTGCCCAACTCCGCTTCCAGCGGCGGGCCCTCGTCCCCGCTGTAGCCCCAGCTTTGGGGAATGCCGGCCACTCGCTGGATTGCGCCGGTGCCGACAACCAACCTGCGGATGACCGAATTACCGGTATCGGCGATCAGCAGGTTTCCGTTCAGGTCCAGGGCCAGGCCGGTGGGCCCCTGGAGCAATGCCTGCGTCGCCAGCCCGCCGTCTCCCGAATACCCTTCCTTTCCGGGGACCCCGGCCACCGTCCGGATCACGCCGCTGGGATCCACGCGGCGCACGCAGTGGCAATCGGGGTCCGAGATGTAGACGTTGCCGGCGCCGTCAACCACGACGAAAACCGGCGTCATCAATTGGGCCTTGACGGCCGGCCCCCCGTCCCCGCTGAAACCCCATTCGCCGGGAATGCCGGCAATAATGGTCATGGTTTTGGTCGCTACATCCACCTTCCGCACCACGGAGTTGAAGGGCTCGGTGATGTAAAAATTGCCCTTGCTGTCCAGCGCGACGGTGGCGGGTAAGAAAAGGGGGCTGGTCGCCACCGGGGCCGGCGAGGGCGCCGACGCCGGCTTTCCTGTTCCCGCCACCGTCCGGATGGTTCCGGCGCTGATGTGGCGGATGCGATGGTGCCCGGTGTCGGCGATGTACAGGCCCTCGCCGGGGTCGAGAGCGATGCCGATGGGGTAGGCCAGCGGCGCATTCAGGGCCGCGGTACCGTCCAGCACGTCGAGTGTGCCGGCCACTGTGCGAATCATCCGCGTGGCCGCGTCCACCCGCCGCACCAGGCTCCAGCCCTCGTCGCTGATGTAGAGATTGTTCTGCTTGTCGAAGGCCAGCCCGGAAACGCGGAACAGGAAGGCGGCGGTGGCGGGGATGTTGTCCTGGGGCAGGTTCTCGTCGGCGCCACCGGCCACCACCGTCAGCTTTCCGGCGGCGTCGAGGCGTTGCACCCGGCTGCTGTCGCCGATGTAGAGCGAGCCGCTGGAGTCGAAGGCCAGGGCGGCGGGTTCGCTCAAGCCCGCCGCGGCCGGCACCACCGTGGTGATGATGCCCTGCGGGCTGACCTTGCGCACCACCTCCTCGTACCTGTCGGCAATGTACAGATCGCCGCTGGGAGCCACCGCCAACCCCCACACCCCGCCCAGGCTGGCCCGGGTGGCCGGCCCGCCGTCACCGCTGTAGCCGTACACTCCGTTGCCGGCGACCGTCTGGATGATGCCGGTGGTGAGGTTGACGCGCCGCACCACGCTGCTGTTGCTGTCGCCGATGTACAGGTTGCCGGAACGGTCCAGGGCCAGCCCCGCCGGCTGATCTAGTTGGGCCAGCGTCGCCTTGCCCCCATCGCCCCCATATCCTGCCTCCCCCGTCCCGGCCACTGTGGTGACCAGCCCGGCTGGCGTGATCTTGCGCACCCGGTGGTTGTGGAAGTCGGAAAAATAGATGTTGCCGCTGTCGTCCTGCACCAGGAAGACCGGGTAGTCGAGCGCCGCCTGCTTCCCCGGCACCGGAGTCGCGTCGTCGAACGTGGTACCGCCGCCGGCAATCACCGCCGACATCCCGTCGGCAAAGGTAACGCGGCGGATCACGAAATTGCCGCTGTCGGCGATCACCAGGTTGCCGCTGGCGTCAATCAGCAGTCCCTGCGGCTTGACCAGCGTGGTTCGCAGCGCCGCACGCCCGTCATTAATAGCATTGCCGGCGATGGTGCGGATGATTTGGGCCCGCGCGGGCAGAACCAGCGCGCAGAAGAGGCAGAAGAAAAAGTAGCAGTAATGCCGTGCTTGCCGGACTGCCCGCTCTAGCCGGACTTCCGCCGTAAATTCAAAGCGCTTAATCATAACGGCCTCTCGCCAGTGTAGTGTCCAAGAAATGACTGGACAAATGTTCAAGCTGGTTTAGTGGGGCGGCCCTTCCGGGCCGCAGCCGGCCTATAGGCCGGCTTCTTTCTTCCAGGCGCTCGACCAGCGATACTGCTCGGCGGCAGGGGCCAACTTGGCTCGCACCGGATTCTGCTCAATGTAGGCACGAATCCGCTGCCATTCCTCCTCATTCCGAACCACGTGATCATAGCTCTCATCCTGCCAGAAAGGCTTGCCGGTGGATCCCAGGATCTGGTTGGCTCGCCGGGCAGTGAAGGCTTTGAGCGTGCGCAGCAGCTTGGGCACAGCCACATGCGGGGTGAGGAGCACGTGCACATGATTCGGCATAACCACGAAGGCGTGCAACGTGTAGTAGCGGAGCGTATCTTGGCCATAGCCCAGAGCGTCGACGACCACCTGCGCGATTTCCGGCCGGCTCAAATGAAGGGGTCCGGAGCGGCACTCCTCCAGCAGACGATCCAGCGCCACGAACGCCTTACCGGAGGTCAGGCTCGATTTCGGGAAGGGGCGATGCCGGGGCAGGCTGTCGTGGAGCCGCCACGTTAGAAAAAGCGTTTGGCCGACTGGATGCCAATGAGGAAGGCGTCGGCGGTAAGTCGCCATAGAGAAACAGTGCCTCAATTCCGAAAAGAACGCTACGAATCCTGTGCCCGCGACCTGAGCCGGCCTGCAGGCCGGCTGCGGCCCTGGAGGGCCGCCTCACAGAGCCAAGAACTGACTGTCCAGTTAATTCTTGGACATTACACTAGTTTTGCCATCCCATCAGTAACGTCACAACGAGCGCTCCCGCTGGGCGGCCGGGAATGACACTGCGCTTGACATCGCAAACGACCGTCAGGGACGCCACGCTAGACACAGCGTCAGAAGTAAGTAAATGCGAGTGCCGGTTCCCCCTGTCATCCCGAACGGAGTGAGGGATCTGCTTTTGGGAACCGCGTAGAACAGCGGATTCCTCGGCCGCGGCGGCCTCGGAATGACAGCGCGCTTGGCAGTCAGGGACGCCACGCTAAACTTAGAAATAGAACTTTAGGGCGAACTGGATGCGCCGGGGCTGCTCGTTCAGCGGCGAAACGCTGGGCAGCGCCGAGCCAAACCCCTGGCGGCCGAAGCTGGCCTCGCCAAATGTCAACGATTCCAGGATGGGGTCCGGATTGTTCAAGTTGGTGTGGTTGAACAGGTTGAAGAACTCCACGCGGAACTGCAGGGAGCCCTGTTCACCCAGGCGGGGCAAGGCAAAGCTGCGGACCAGGGCGAAGTCGGTGTTCCAGAAGCCGGGACCGCGGAAGGCGTTGCGTGGCTTGTTTCCCAACCGGCCCTCGGGCGGCACCCGGAACTTGGCCTTGTCCAGCAGCAGCAGGCCGCCCGCCACCTGCGGAGGCACAGAAAGAAACGCTTCGCCGGGGTCTTTGCCAACAAAGTCGGCGCGGTTGCCGAGCAACAGGCCGCCGCTCTCAGGGATCACCAGCTCGCTGGTTTGCACCGAGAACGGGAAGCCGGAGCGGAAGCCGGCGAGCACCCCGGCCTGCCACGCTGACAGCAGGCGGCGCCAGCCGGCGAAGCGGGGCGCTTGCGCCACCAGGTTGAAGACCAGGTTGTGGGCCTGGTCGAAATCGGAGCGCCCCCAGTCGCCGCGGGAGTCGAACTGCCGGGTGAAGCCGGAAGCGAGTTGGAAAAAGGAGGAGTCAGCCAGGCGCTTGGAGCGGTCCTGGGCCTCCGAGGCCCGCCGCCCCAACGGGTCGCTCTGCACGTCCCGGGTGCGGCTGTAGGTGTAAGAAACCTGGAACTGCACGCCCTTGCTCCAGCGCCGGTTCAGCCCCACTTCCAGGGCCAGGTAGTCGGACAGGCCCTGGTTGCCGCGGTAGCTGATCTCCGGCTGATTGGGGTTGTAGCGGCCGTTGACGTTCTCGTCGCTGGGGGCCACCGAGAGGGCGCGGTTGATGATGTCGGCGGTGATCAGTTTGCGCCCCAGCGAACCGGCGTGGTCCACCTCCACCACCAGGTTGGGCGTCAACTCCCGCTGCAGGCCCAGGAACCAGCTCTGCCCGTACGGCGTCCGCAGGCCCCGATCTACCGCCACCGTGGTGGCGGCAGTGATGTACTCCACCCGCTGCACCCCGTTGCGCGCCGGGTAGGCATAGCTGAATTCAAACGGCAGCCCGGGAATGTTGGAGAGCGTCTGCAGGGCCAGGCTGTTGTTGCGGACGTCCAGCCAGAAGTTGTTGAAGATGCGGTCGAAGAAGACGCCGTAGCCGCCGCGCAGCACCGTTTTGCCGTTGCCGAACAGGTCCAGGGCAAAACCGAAGCGAGGGGCGAAGTTGTTGCGGTCGGGCTGGTAGATGGGGCCGCTTTCCAGCCTGCCGGCGCCGATGCGCTCGGGCGTGCTCCGCCCGCTGCCGAAAACGAAGTTGTAGTCGCGGGTGTTACCGCGCGCCACCGGGACGCCAAAGTACTCCAGCCGCAACCCCAGGTTCAGCGTCAGCCGGCGCGTCAGCTTCAGGTTGTCCTGCAGGAAGGCGGCGAACTCTTTCTGGCCGTAAGAGCGGGCGTAGTCCTGGTTCACGGCCGGGCGCCCGGTCTGCCGGTTCAGCCCGATCAGCAGGAAGGTGGGGTCGTCCCTCCGGAAGTCGAACACCGAGTCGAAGATGTAATAGCCGTCGCGGGCCGGGGTGACCAGGGAATCGTGGCGGACTTGGCGCCACTCGAAACCGGCGATCAGCGAGTGCCGGCCCAGTAGCCGGGTGAAGTTGTCCAGCGCATGAAACAGCGTGTCGCGGATGGAATAGTCGTAGGCGGCCTCGCTGCCCGGCAGGGCAATGCCGTCAGCCGAGCCGATGGTGGGGATGTCCGGGTGCGGCCGGAAGGAGGCCACCGCGTTGCGGGTGAAACCGAACTTCAGCTCGTTGGAGCCGCCCCACAAATCGCGCGTGTAGTTGGTGGCCAGGTTCTGCCCCCGGATCCCCAGCGGTGCGTTCAGGCCGGGGTAGATGCTGAACATGAAGTCGTCGGTGGTCTGCTGGGAGATGGCGTAGCGCCCGTAGAGGCGGTTCTTTCCGTCGGCCGAACTGTAGTCCAGCCGGCCTAGCCCGTAGGTGTTGCGCTGCACGAAGGGCAGTGCGTACTCCAGCCGGGAGGCGAAGGGAAAGCCGGGGACCGGCTCCCCCGCTGGTGGCGGAAACATGCTCAGCAACTGCCGCGACTTGTTGCCTTCGGGAAGTGAGGAGACAAACGAAGGGCTGGGCAGGTAGACCTGGCGCCGCTGGCTTTCGCTGGAGGAATGGAAGCGCTCGAAGCTTCCCAGGAAGAAGAGCCGGTCGCGGCGCAGCGGTCCGCCCAGCGACGCTCCGTACTGGTTCTGGCGGAAGGGCTGGCGCGGCACCCCAGGCTGCCTTGCCCCCGGAGCCAGAACGCAGCAGTTGTTGGCGAAGGTGTTGGCGTTGAGCCGGTCGTGGTTGAAGAACTCGAACAGGGTGCCGTGCAGGGCGTTGGTGCCGGTGCGGGTGATGGCGTTGGAGATGAAGCCCGAGGCCCGGCCGAATTCGGCGGTGAAGCTGTTGGTGCTCATGCGGTACTCTTTCACCGCCTCGGCCGAGACCTTGGTGGCCGGCCCGGTCACCAGCAGGTCGTTGTTGTCCACGCCGTCCAGCAGGAAGTTGGAGCTGGCCACCCGCTGCCCGTTCACCGAGAAGCCCAGGCCGCGGGCGGTGGCGTTGTCGGAGGTGACCCCGGGCTGCAGCACCAGCAGGGTATAAACGTCCCGGCCGGCCAGCGCCAACTCCAGGATCTTGCGCTCGTCAATCACGCTGGAAAGCGAGCCCACCAGCGTTTCGGTGCTGGGCGCCGGCAGCTGGATCATCACCGGTTGGGGAACCGCCGCGTCGGCCCCGTACATGATGGCCAGCACGGCGGTCGCGCCGCGGCCCGCGGCCCGGGACGCGGCGGCCAGCGTAGTGGACGGCACCGGCGCGGTGCTGGGCCCGATGGCCGCCACCTTCAGCGCAAAATTCAGCTCGAGGCGTGCTGACACCGGCAGCTCTACCGGCGACCGCTCTTCAGGCTGGTAGCCGGGCGGCGAGTCCACCCGCACGCTGTAAGTGCCGGGCATCAGCGTCGGGAACTGGTAGATCCCCTGTTCGTTGGTGAACTTGTAGGCCAGGGTGTTGGTCTGCAGGTTGCGGGTGATGACCAGGGCCCTGGCCAGCGGCGCGTCATTGGCCCCACTGACCCGGCCCAGCAGCGTGGCCTGCGCCGATTGCGCTTCCCCCAGCCGGGGAATAAGGCACAGCCCCAGCAAGGTCAACAGGAGTAGTCCGGAATCGAAGGCTGTTTTTAGGAGTGCGGCAGCTTGCTGCCGCTTTCCGGCTCGCCGGCTTGCCGGCGAGCCACCGGCGCGCCAGCGCCGAAGCAAGCTTCGGCGCCAGAAAGCGGCGGCAAGCCGCCACACTCCAAGGCACCGTGCGACTGGCATCGTCACTCCAAGGCTGGTGTCTTGGCGGTGAGGTAGGAGTTCATTTCTTCTTCTCGACCGCCTCCAGCTTTCTCTGCAGTTCGCGGCGCAGTTTGGGATCGGCGGTTCGGGCGAGCGCCAGGCGGTAGTCCTCCGCCGCCTGCTCGAAGTTTCGTTGGGCGGCATGGACGTCGCCGAGCCAGATGAGTGGGAAGGGGGAATTGGAGTCGAGCGGCAACATCTGCATGAAGACCTGCTCGGCCTCCTCCAGCCGCTTGGCTTCCAGCAGCAGCCGGCCAAGGCTTTCCAGCGCCATGGCGTTCTGCGGATCGCCGGCCACGGCCTGGCGCAGCGCCTGTTCCTCGGCTGGGCGGTCACGCCGCTGGCGGTAAATCTCAGCCAGCCTCAGGCGCGCGGCCACGTGGCGGGCGTCCAGTTCGGCGGCCCGCCGGAAGTAGGCTTCCGCCTGGCTGCGGCTGCCCCGCTGCTCGAAAACCAGCCCCAGATTATAGTGGGCGTCGGGGTTGTCCGCGCTCATTTCCAGGGCCCGCCGGAACTGCTGCTCGGCTTCCTGCAACCGTCCCTGGTTCAGGTACAGCACCCCCAGGTTGTTGTGCAGGTAGAAGTACTTCAGCCCCAGTTCGGTCCCTAGAGCGATTCCTTGCTTGTACTCCTGTTCCGCCTCCCGGTAGCGCTGCGTATGGAAATAGACCTGGGCCAGGTTGAAGTGCGGGTAGACCCACTTTTCGGCGCGCGCCGAGGCCTCGCGGAAATTCTCGATGGCCTCGTTCCATCCCTGCTGCTCCATGTAAGCGATGCCCAGCGCGTTGTAACCGTAGGCGCCGTCGGGGTCCAGGGCCACGGCCTGGCGCAGCAGGGAGATGGCGTCGCTGTAACGGCCGCGGGCCACCAGCGCGCGCCCCTCCATGAATCTGGCTTTGGCCTGCAGCATCCGGTCGGTGGGGTCGAGCTGGCTGGCGCGGGAGAAGAGCTGGGCGCCCTCTTCGTAGCGGGCGGCGTCCAGCTTGATCACCTGGTCGCCGCGCCGGTAGGCGGCCAGCAACCGGTCGCCGGCCGTCCCCAGGGCGATGATCAGGTCGTCTCCCAGCGCTTCTTTCTGCTCCTGGGGAACCGGCAACTGGGTGAAGCGCTGGTAGAGGTCCCAGGCGTTGTCGGTGGCGGGTGGCAGCAGGCGGCCTTCGCGCAGGGCGCGCTGGAAGGCGACGCGTACCTCATCGCCTTCGGGCAGCAGCGGCGCCAGCGAGGCCAGCGCCGCTCCCGGCGCGGCCCCGTAGCCACGGCCTTCCCCTCCCCACAAGGGGCTCAAGGCCGCCGCCAGGCTCACCGGCAGGCGGCTCAGCTTCAAGTCCTCCGGCCCCGACTTGTCCACGAAGGCCACCGGCGTCTCCGGGTCGAACTCGCCAAAGTCCCGCACGTGCTGCTGCTTGTCGGTGGCCGCTTCCACCTGCGCCACCAGGTAGCTGATCAGTTCGGGGGCGGTGACGATGTTGTCCTTGTTGGAGTCGGCTTCCCCCATCATGCCTTTCAGCAAGAAGTAGGTGAAGACGCCGTGACCTCCTCCGAACTGCTTTCCCTCGCGCGAGAACTCGTTGGGCCGGCTGGCCAGCAGCCCCATCATCTCGCCGCGCTTGCTGGATTCCTCCATGTAGCGGTTGATGTTGCCCTGCCCCTGGCCCAGCTTGCCTGCCCGGCAGGCGTCGGCGAACAGGAAGAGGCGCTTGGCCTTCTGCAACCGGTTCTGGATGATGTCGGAGAGGTCTTTCATGGCCAAGGCCGTGGTGTACAGGTCCTCGCGGTCGGAATCGTTGGCCAGCAGATAGCCGGCCCGCGACACCTCCTTCTCCACCATCCCGTGCGTAGCGATGAAGATGTAAACCGTGTCTTCCGACTTTACCTTTCGTTGCAGGGTGACGCCCATCATCCGCTTCATGGCCAGCAGCCCGGCCTTGTCGTTGGTGAGAACCGTTACGTTGTCGGTGGGAAAGCCGCGGCCGCGCGGGCTCTTGATGAGCTTGGAGAAATCCTCGGCGTCGCGGTGCGCGAACTCCAGCCACTCCTCCTTGGGAAGGTTGGCAAACTCCGAGACGCCCACGATCACGGCGTAGAAATTCTGCTCCTGGGCCGGCGAGGGACGCGCCGCTCCCAGCAGGACCGCTACGAGGAAGCAAGCGAAACGTCGTGAGAACCCAACCATGGGCTGATCCCGCTCCCGGAACAAGGCCCGGGCTTGCCCCGATCCGTCCGTAAGGCCGGGACACGGCCCGGATCGCTGCAGCGCTGAGC
>CAYVGN010000099.1:0-8928 GCA_964451215.1 uncultured Acidobacteriota bacterium | reverse complement strand
GGTGGACGTAATCGGCGTCTGCCCCCAGTGCCGGCAGGGCCCGGCCCGCGGCGGCGGGCCAGGCATCATGATCTTCGGCGGCTCTGGCTCCGACAGCCGCTACAGCATCACCTTCTCCATCCAGGCCCAGAACCTGCTGAACCACACTAACTCGGCCGCGCCCATCGGCAACCTGGCTTCACCCCTGTTCGGGAAGTCGAACGCCACTGCCGGCGGTTTTGGCTTCGGACCGGGCGGCGGCGGCATGGCCGGCAACCGTCGCATTGACCTTTCCCTCCGCTTCAACTTCTAGCGGCTTTCCGGCACAAGAAGGAAACACTCGCAAGGGTGGCGGTGAGGGAGGGATTCGAACCCCCGGTGCCGTTCCCGGCACAGCCGCTTTCGAGGCGGCCTGATTCAACCACTCTCTACGGGTCCCGCTCTGGGTTCTGCAGCAGATCCTGCGCCGCGGATTTCAAGCCCGGCAAGTCTCGTTGGGTGATGTCCCAGACCACCTAAAAATCGACGGCCAGGTAATCGTGCACCAAGACGTTCCTCGTGGCCGCGATGCCGCGCCAGTCGATCTCGGGATGGCGCTGCCGGCAGCTTTCCGACAGCCGTCGGGCGGACTCACAGAGCACTTGAAGATTGCGAACAATGGCATCCTGAAGGGTCTGCGACTCGAGCACCGCAGCCCTGGCCGGTGAGGAGTCCTTACGAATGCGCTGGATGCAGTTCAGGATGTGCTCAAGATATGCTCGGTCTGCTTTCACAAGGGTTGCGCTTCCTTGAGCACATGCTCTCGGATCAGAGGACTCAAAGCGCGATGCGTGACAACTTGGACGGGGCGGCCCAGCAGCTCCTCGAGGTCGGCGATCAGGCTGCCCGGAAACCAAGGGCTCGTTTCGCCAACTACGTCCACCAGGAAATCCACGTCGCTGCTTAGTGTGTCTTGTCCCCGTGCCACGGACCCAAAGATTCTCACGTTCCCCGCGCCATGCTTTGCGGCGAGCCGCAGAATCTCATCGCGCTTGGCAATCATCTGCTCAGCCAGATTCATCAAGCCCGATTGTAACTCGCTTCTTTCGCTGAAGCGACAAGGAGAAGCGGGGCGACAAGAACGTCCGTCGGGGCTGAGCGGAGTCCTGGAGGGGCTGAAAGCGGATGTTGGCAGCATACTCCCGGCCAGGCACCCGGCTGGGCCTTGGGGACTCGCAGGGGTGGCGGTGAGGGAGGGATTCGAACCCCCGGTGCCGTTCCCGGCACAGCCGCTTTCGAGGCGGCCCGATTCAACCACTCTCGCACCTCACCGCATGGGGAAGCGACGCGGGTTGCTGCGCTCTCGTCGAGTTGTCGGCAGCGGCCGGATCAGGTTTCGCCGCTGCGTTTCTGTTGGAAGAAACTGCGGATTCGCTCCGCGCATTCGGCCGCTAGCACCCCGCCGGTGATTTCCACCCGGTGGTTGAGCCGGGGATCGTCGGCGAGCTGGTACAGGGACCGAACGGCGCCTGCCTTGGGGTCATCGCAGCCATAGACGAGGCGACCGAGCCGCGCCTGCACGATGGCGCCCGCGCACATGGCGCACGGCTCAATTGTAGCATAGAGGGCACAGCCGGGCAGGCGGTGATTGCCCAGGCGTTGCGCCGCCTGGCGCACGGCTACAATCTCGGCGTGGGCCGTGGGGTCGCGGTCGGCGATGTTGCGATTGTGGCCGCGTCCCACTACCTGGTCGCCGCAGACCACCACCGCGCCCACCGGCACCTCGCCTTGGCGTTCGGCTGCTCCGGCTTCCTCGAGCGCCAACCGCATGTAGCGCTCGTCGAGTTCCTCGCTCACGATGCAATTGTGGCTCAGAAAACCCGTAAGGGGCCAGGAATTGCGGACCAAAACAGAGCCGCGAGCGTGAGCGAGCCGGTCTCGACTGCAAGCTGTGGCTCAGATCAGGGCGCCGCGAGAGGCAAGCCTGCCGGCCCCTGGCGAGCCAGGCGCACAAAGGCCTCGGCAGCGGCTACGCGCACCTTGCGCCCCCGGAAGTTCTCCACCACCCTGGCAAGCGGGTGTTGACCTGGGTGCCGCGCGGGGATAGGATGGGGCACACTCGCATCTGAGAACTGGCGGGAGGCCGCTCGCAGGCACGGGAAGAGCAATGGAACTGGTGGACAAGATCAGCTCGGTCCTCGACTACAAGGGACGTGAGATCTGGTTCGTGAGCCCGGACGCGTCCGTCTACGAGGCCATCGAGACGATGGCCGGTAAGGGCGTGGGCGCCTTGCTGGTGATGGCCGACGACCGGCTGGTGGGAATCATCTCCGAGCGCGACTACGCGCGCAAGGTGATCCTCAAAGGGAAGTCCTCCAAGCAGACGCTGGTGCGGGAGATCATGTCCAGCCCGGTGGTCTACGTGACACCGGAGCATACCGTGGACGACTGCATGAAGATCGTCACCGAGCGCCGCGTCCGCCATCTGCCGGTGCTGGATGGCGAGGAGGTGGTGGGCGTGATTTCCATCGGCGACCTGGTGAAGTGGATCATCTCGGCGCAGAAGGAGACCATCCGCCAGCTCCACGCCTACATCACTGGCAAGTACCCCGGATAAGGCCCGGCCCCCGCAGTCCCAGCCGTACCCGGCAATGGGGCGCCGCTGGGCGCAAGGGGTGCCCCTCATTCGGCAGCCAAGTTGCTGATTCCCATTCGATGCGCAGATTCTTCGAGCCGAAATCGGTGGCCCTGGTGGGGGCTTCCACCCGCCCAAACACGCTGTCCGCCGTTCTGCTGCGCAACTTGCTGCGCGGCGGCTATGGTGGCGACGTGTACCTGGTCAACCCGCATGCCGACGCCATCGCCGGGGTTCGCTGCTACCCGCAGGTGGGGGAGTTGCCGGCAGTGGTGGATCTGGCGCTGTTGATGGTGCCGGCGCGCGAGGCGGAGGAGACCCTACGCCAGTGCGCCCAGCACGGCATCCGCCGGGCGGTGGTGCTCGCGGCGGGCTTCCGCGAGACGGGAGAAGAGGGCGGCCAGCGCGAGCAACGCCTGGGGCGGCTGGCGCGCGCCGCCGGCATGCGCCTGATCGGCCCCAACTCCATGGGCCTGATGAACCTGGCTTGCAGCCCGCCGCTCAATGCCAGCTTCTCGCCCGCTCCCGCCACGCCTGGGGCAGCGGCCTTCATCACCCAAAGCGGTGCTCTGGGCGTAGCCGTGCAACAGGTGGCTGCGCAGTGGCCGCTCGGCTTTTCCCAGTTCGTGTCGCTGGGGAATGAATCCGACGTAACAGCGGCGGAACTGGTCGAGTACTGCCTCGAGCAGCCGTCCACCCGCGTCGTCTTGCTTTACCTGGAGTCGCTGGGGCACGGGCGGGAACTGCTGGAGTGCGGGCGGCGGCTGTGCCGCCGCAAGCCGCTGGTGCTGCTGCTGGCTGGGCGCACCGAAGCCGGCGCGGCCGCCGCCGCCTCCCACACCGGTGCGCTGGTGACCCGTCCCGAGGTGGCCGAGGGGGTTTTTTCGCGGGCCGGGTTCCTGGTGGCGCGCTCGTTGGAGGAGATGCTGGAGATGGGGCTGGCCTTCTCGCAGGGGCGGCTGCCGGCCGGAACCGGCCGCTCCATCGCCATCCTCACCAATGCCGGTGGGCCGGGCGTGCTGGCCACCGACGCGGCGGTCGCCGGCGGCTTGGAGCTGGCCGCCTTGCAGGCGCAGACCACCGAGGCGCTCCGCCAGCTCGCGCCCCAGGGAGCCAGCCTGCGCAACCCCATTGACCTGCTGCCGCTCGCTTCCGACCACCTCTATGCCTCCTCGGCGCGGAGCCTGCTCGCCGATCCCGGCGTCGAGCAGTTGCTGGTGCTGAAGGTCAGTTCGCCCCTGGGTCCGTCGCCCCCCGGCCTGCTGGATGGGCTGGCGGCTCTGGCCGACGAGTGTCGAAAACCGGTGCTGGGAGCTTGGATGGTGCCGCCGGACAGCCCCGAGCGCCAGGCCGCCGCCATCCCGCTGTTCTGGTTCCCGGACGGGGCTGCACGGGCTGCCGCGGCTCTGGCACGCTACGCCCAGATCAGGGCCGCCAGCCTCAGCGAGCAGGGCCCTCCCGCAAGCATCCCTGCGCAGACAACTCGAGCGAAACGCCCCATCAGCAGCGTGCCGGCGATGGACCAGCTTTTTGCCCTGCTGGAGGATTACGGCATTGCCTGCGCCCCGTTTGTAGTGGCCTCCAGTTGCCCGGAGGCGGCTGAGTTCGCCGCGCGCCACGGCTACCCGCTGGTGTTGAAGACGCGGGAGCCGGCCATCGTCCACAAGACAGAAGCCGGCGGGGTGCTGGAAATCCGCGACGAGGCCGAGTTACGCCGGAGCTTCGAGGCGGTTCCCGGCGCGGCGTCCCGGGGCGTGCTGGTGCAGAAGTTGGTGCGCGGCCAGCACCGCGAAGTGCTGGCCGGGTTCGTGCGCGACCGGCGGCTGGGACCCCTGCTGGCCTTCGGGGTGGGCGGCACAGCGGTGGAAGCGCTGGGGCAGGTCGGGTACCTGGCGCTGCCCGCCTCGCCAGCAGAGGTCCGCGACCTGGTCCTCTCGGCCCCGGCCGCCATGCTGCTGGGCAGCTTCCGCGGCCGGGCGCCCGTGGCCGTGGACCGCTTGGTGGAGGCGCTGCTCGCGCTGGCCTCGCTGGGCCTGGACCACCCCCAGATTGCCGCGGTGGAGATCAACCCGCTCCTGGCTGGCGCCGGCAGCGAGGAGACCTTGGCCGTGGATGCCCGCCTGGTGCTGGAACAGAACGCCGAACAGGCGCGGAGCGAAACAATCGGCGCCCCGAATGTGGCTTGACCGGATCCGCAATACGCGCGTATCGTGTTTTGTTAGTACCGCCGTCCCTCGGGAACCGAGAGACTGGGAGGAAGTCGGTTCCCGCCTGGCCAGCGGGCGATGGAGGAAGACAATGCCTGCCACGCCCTGCGTTCTTGCCGTCGTACGGGAACCGTCCGAGTTTGCCGGTATCGCTGCGACCTTGTCCGCCGCAGGGATCGAGGCGCGGCGGGCCGCTGACCTACTGGACGCGGTGCTCCACCAGGCTGACTCGCCGGTGGGCGTGGTGCTGTGTGATGCGGACGAGGTGGACTGGCCTACCGCGGTGGAACTGTTTCGCGTGGTGCGAGCCCCGGCGGCCGTCGTTTTTCTCACCCGCCTGGCCGACGAACGGCTGTGGGTGCAGATGCTGGAGGCGGGTGCCCACGACCTGCTGGAAAAGCCCTACCGGCCGCAGGACCTGACCTGGGTGGTCCGCGCCGCGCTGAACAAACAGAACAACTCTGCAGCGGTCTCGGCCGCTTGACCCGCCGCCAGGCCGCCGCGCCCTGTTCGCCCTTTTCCGGCTTGACCCCTGTCGTGTAACCTGCCCCCCACTCCATGCTGAGCGGCTTTGTCATTTCTGGCCTGTTGGGCTGGTGCGTCGAGCTGTTGGGGTCGGCTGTGGCCGAGCGGCTGTGAGGGCGCCGGCCACCGAGCCCGGTCCGCTCTCAGCGGGCCCGGCGCTTGTTTTTCAGGCGGGAGGCGCGCAGCTTGTGCTCCTTGCGCTTTGGTTTGGAGATGATGAAAGTACCGCTGCCCACGTTCTTCGCTTGCCACACCTGCTCCGGATTCTGGGCCATCCGCCGCTCCTCTTCCTGCTGAAACTCTCATCTACCATGCTACCGTTTCTGCGACTTTCCCGTCCAGGAGACACGAAGCAGCATCTGGAGTGCGGGAGCTATTGATTCCTGCATAAGTAATGGCCGCTTCGCGCGGGGCATTTGGGGTGCGGTGGCTTGCCACCGCCTTGGCTCGCGGCAGCTTGCTGCCGGGTGAAACCGTCCTTACTGTTGGCCGCGGCAACCCGCGGCCTTCCAAAGCGGTGCCAACGCACCGCACTCCAAGGGCTGTGCCCCCGATGTCGCCTCCGACAATTGGCTATCCAGCGCTAAATAGCTGCCGCGCTGCTCAGGCCCCGCCGGAACCGCTTCACTCTTGATGCAAACAGGCCTTCCGCCGGACTTTGTGTCCGTTTCGGCAAGGATTCTGCTTTTATGCGTACCTACGGTCGCGGCTCTGCTGTTCGCTTCTCACCAGAGGAACTTCAGGCCGAACTGCACCTGGCGCGGAGCGTTGGCCTGCGAAGTGATCAGGCCGAAGGAACTGGACGTGACGCTGGTGTTGGGCCCGCCGAACCGAGGGGTATTGAAGGCGTTCAAAGCCTCCGCCCGGAACTGGACCGACAAGCGCTCGGTGACCGGGAAGTTCTTGAAAAGCGAGAGGTCGAAATTGCGGACTCCGTCGTTGCGGATGTCCGGCAAGCGGGTCGAGAGGTTGCCGAAGGTGAAGGGGGCCGGCTGGCTGAAGACCGAGGTGTCAAAATACCGCTTGGAACTGTAGACGCCTCCCAGCCGTTCGTGAACCGGCCCCTCCAGCTTTCCGCTCTTCCCGTTGTTGTTGGCCCGCATGGTCTGGCTGAAAACGCCCGCGGTGTTGCTGGCCGAGATGCCGAAAGGCGTACCGGTCTGGAAGGTGGTGATGCCGTTAACCTGCCAGCCGCCGACCAGGAAGTTGAGCCCGCGCGAAATATCGGCGCCGAAGCGCCGTCCGCGCCCGAACGGCAGTTCGTAGACATAAGCAATCACCAAACGGCGGGCCAGGTCGATGTCGGAAAGGGAGCGGCTGGCCCGGATGTTGTAGCTGTCCTGGTGGCTTTCTCCATTGTCCAGGCTCTTGGCCCAGGTGTAGGAGCCTTCGAACTGCAGCCCGCGCGTGAGTCGCTTGCTGGCCGTGACCTGGAGCGAGTGGTAAGTGGAGGAAGAGCCGGCGGAGAACAGCGGGATCACGTCCAGGAACTGCGGGTAGGGACGCAGCAACTGCGCCCGGCTGATCCGCGGCGCCACCAGCACCCCGCTGGTGACGATTCCGTAAAAGGGATTATCCACCGTTTCGTTCAGCCGTGAGCCCAATGACATCAGTTCGGGCCGGAGCTGGTTGAGCGTGAAGCCGCTTTCGCCGCCCCGCGAGAGCTGCAAGCCCCGCGTGCCGACGTAGGCGACTTCCAGCAGCGTCTGCGCCGGCAGTTCCCGCTGCACGGTGAGGTTCCACTGCATGGACCAGGGGGTCGGGGTGTTGCGCAACACCCCCTGCAAATTCCCGCCGGCCCCGGTCAGCAACCCCTGCGAGGCTCCCGGCGGGGGACGGAAGCCCTGCGGGAACGGATTCTTCAACAGGTTATAGGGGGTGATGCCGTCCAGCGAGCTGACCCAGGGGTTCTCGACCCGGAAGCCGAACGGGCCGATCGTGCCCTGCGCTGCCTGGCTGGAGAGCCCGAAGACGTGGCCGTACCCGGCGCGGATCACCGTCTTGCGCGTGGCCTGGTAGGCTAGGCCCAGGCGCGGCGCGAAGTTGTTCTTGTCGGTAATGTACTGGTGCCGGCTACCGCCATCCACTCCAACAAACACCACGCCCCCGCGCAGATCGGGAAACTGCGGGACCTGCTTGGCCAGCGGCGACAGCGCGTACGGGTCGAAGTAGTTCGTGCGGTTGTAGCGCTCGGTGCGCGGGGTGTCAATGTCATAGCGCAGACCGAGGTTGAGTGTCAGCTTCGGCGTCACCCGCCAGTCGTCCTGGATGTAACCGGCGAAATAGAAGCTTTGCGAGGCAACGTTCTTCCAGGCCTGGATCAGGCTGCCGCTGCTGCCCGTGCCCAGCAGCAGCGAGGCAAAGCCGAGCCCGGCCGTGGCGCTGGCCCGGTTGGGATCCGGGCCCTGGGTGAACCCGGCACTGAAACTGAAGCTGGCGGCGTTCCGCGCCTCCCATACGTTCACCCGGATCATTCGGCCTTCCCAGCCCAACTTCAACGCGTGTGGCCCCTTGACCTTCGTCAGGTTGGCCAGCGCGCTGTAAGTCATGAAGGCATTCCAGCGGTGGTCACCCCCTCCCAGGCTGTAAAACGGGGAAGCACTGAAGGCCGGGAACATCATGCGATCGGCGGCGATGTCTATGTCCTTCGGCAATCCCAGGCTGGAGGGCAGGAACCCCAGGGCCTGGTTGTCGTAAACGTACAGCGTGCGCGCGAAACCCAGCCGTGCGGTAAGGATCGTGGTCGGCGACAGGGTGTAGGCATAATCGGCCACGGCGCCCCGCACCCGGTCTTCCTGGATGATGCGGCCCTCGGCGATGGTCAGATCCTTTGGGAAGAAGACGGGAGGGACGTCCTGCGTGCGCCGGTGGGAGTAGCGCGCGAAGAACTTCTGGGTGTTGGAGAAATTGTGGTCCATCCGGACGTCAAACTGGTCAATGTTGTATTGCTGCGTGCCGCTCTTGGAGTAGTTGTTGCGGTTGGTCACCGGGTCCCCCGCCACGTTGGGCAGCGGGTAGTACTTGAGGAGGTTGACCGCCACCGGGTCGAACATGGTGGAAGGGATGACATTGCCGGAGAACTGGTCGCGGAGGAAGCCGCCGGCCGGGTTGGCGCGCGTGGTGAACGGGTTAAAGATGCGGATCTGCTGGCCCGGGCTGGCGAAGGTCTGGGAGAAATCGCCGCGCCTTTCCAGGTCCGTGGGGACCGAGAATGTCGTGTCCCGGGGGCTGCGCTCGCGCAGGCCTTCGAACGAGCCCATGAAGAAAGTCTTGTCCCGGCGGAGGGGGCCGCTGAGCATGCCGCCGAACTGGCTGCGCTTAAAGCTGGTCAGTTTCTGGCCGCGGCTGTTGGCGAAGAAGTTGTTGGCGTCCAGGACCGAGTTCCTCAGGAACTCATAGGCGCTGCCATGGAAGCGGTTGGCGCCGGACTTGAAGATCACGTTCAGCACGCTGCCCTGGCTGCGGCCGAACTCGGCCGGGTAGTTGGCCCCCATCACCTTGAACTCTTCGATGGCGTCCACCGAGGGGAACACGGAGATGCCGCCGCCGCCGTTCACCGTCGGGTGCGAGGCTGGAGCGCCGTCAATGAGCGTGTCGAGCATT
>CAYVGN010000098.1:0-8936 GCA_964451215.1 uncultured Acidobacteriota bacterium | reverse complement strand
GGCTTTTACATCTATGCGAGTCCGAAAGTCCGGGATCTATTGGGATACGAACTAGAGGAAGTCATCGGCAAGACGCCATTCGATTTCATGCCTCCGGACGAAGCGAAGCGCGTCGGTACGCAGTTTGCGGCCATTGTCGAATCCCGGCAACCCTTCTGGAGGTTAGAGAATACGAACCTCCGCAAAGATGGCCGATTGGCCGTGCTGGAAACCAGTGGCGTACCGGTCTTTGATGACACCGGTCATTTCCACGGCTACCGCGGAATCGCCCGTGACATCACTGCGCGCAGGCAGGCGGAGGACACCCTGCGTCAGAGCGAAGAGCGGTTCCGTACCATTTTTCAAGGTGCGGCGGAGGGGATATTGGTGGCGGACATCGGGAACAAGAAGTTCGTGTTTGCCAATCCCGCCGTGTGCCGCATGTTGGGCTACACAGAAGCAGAACTGGTGCAGATGGGGGTAGGCGATATTCATCCTCAACAGGATTTGGAGCGGGTGATAGCTGAATTTACAGCCCAGGCACACGGCGAAAAGACGCTGGCGTCAGCCGTACCGTGCTTGCGCAAGGACGGGACCACGATATATGCCGACATCACCGCCACCCGAGCAGTGATCGACGGAAGAGACTGCAACGTCGGTTTCTTCAGCGACGTCACCGAGCGCAGGCAGCTTGAGAAACAGCTCATCCAGGCCCAGAAGATGGAAGCTGTGGGACGCCTGTCGGGCGGCGTGGCGCACGACTTCAACAATCTGCTGACGATCATAGACGGTTACAGCGATCTCGTGCTGGAAGGCATGTCCTCTGGCGATCCGCTCGCGCGACACGTTGAGGAGATCAAGAAGGCGGGGGCTCGAGCCGCCTCGCTTACTCGCCAACTGCTGGCGTTCGGCCGCAGGCAGGTGCTAGCCCCGCAGGTGTTAGACGTCAACGCCAGTGTCGCCGACGTGGACAAGATGTTGCGTCGCCTGATCGGCGAGGACATCAAGTTCCGCACTGTCCTCCATCCGGCCCTCTGTAGAGTGAGGGCCGATCCCAGCCAGATCGAGCAGGTCGTCATGAATCTGGCGGTGAATGCCCGTGATGCCATGCCGGAGGGTGGCCTGCTGACTATCGAGACGGCGAACATCGAGTTGGACGCTGCCTACGCCCGCAGCCACGCTGAAATCACGCCGGGCCCTTATGTGATGCTGGCGGTGAGCGATACCGGGATCGGCATGGACGCGGAAACGCAGGCCCATCTTTTTGAACCGTTCTTTACGACCAAGGAAAAGGGCAAAGGGACAGGCCTGGGGCTAGCGACAGTCTATGGGATCGTGAAGCAAAGCGGCGGCCACATTTCGGTGTATAGCGAGCCGGACCGAGGCACGACGTTTAAGATCTATTTGCCACGAGTGGAGGAAGTCGGCCAGTCGGTGCGGAAGGAAAAACCGCGCGGGGAGGTGCCTCGGGGTTCAGAGATTATTCTTCTGGTGGAGGACGAGGAGGGGGTACTGGCGCTAGCACAAACGATGCTCGAAGCGCAGGGCTACACGGTCCTGGCGGCCTCGAATCCCGAAGAAGCCGTACCGCTCGCCGAGCAGCGCGCTGGTCGCATCGATCTCTTGCTGACGGACGTGGTCATGCCACAAATGGGCGGCCGTCGTCTAGCCGAGTACCTCATGTTCTCGCGCCCGGAGATGAAGGTGCTCTACATGTCGGGCTACACGGATGACACCATCGTGCAGCACCGGATCCTCGAGCCGGGCATCGCTTTTCTCCAAAAGCCCTTCACCCTGGAGGCTCTTGCGCGCAAGGTGCGCGAAGTGCTCGACGCAGGAGCCGAAGCGAGTGCCCGGCAGCCAGGGCAGAACGTCGGGGAAAGCTCTTAGGGCCGGGGGCGCGGCCGGGAGGATGCCGCCGACCCTGCGGCCACAGGCAGCGAAGCGACGGCGGCGCGGCGTTCTATTTCACCGTCGAGTCGGTCCGCAACGACAAGCCGGCGAAAGGGCTCGCGCAAGCTGCGACCCGCTAGTGCCGTTCCAACTATCTTTGCCAAGCGGTGCGAGCCAAAATGCGGCCGCTGATCCGCCCGCCGGCGCGCCCCTCCGTTAGGCGAATCAAGTTGGAACGGCACTAGATGGGAAGCAGGATGGCCGGGCGCTCCATGCCCTTGCTGCGAGCGGGTGCCGGGACGCAAGGAGGCGTACTTGCCGACCAGCGCGAGATGGCAAACCCTCGCTGAAGTGCGGGCTGCAGACCCGGTGGCCGCACTGCAGCCGCTGCGGTTGCTGATCCTGGAGGATGACCGCGCGGACGTGGAGCTGCTGGTCGCCGCCTTAGGCCAGGCCGGCTGGTTCCTGCGGCACGAGGTGGTCGGCTCCCCGGAGCAGTTCCGAGAGCGCCTGGGGCACGGCACCTACGACCTCATCCTGGCCGACCACAACCTGGGCGCCTGGACGGGCAGCGACGCGCTCGACATCCTCCACGAAACGGCTGTGGACATTCCCCTGGTCGTAGTCACCGGCAGCCTGGGAGACGAAGCGGCGGCCGACTACATCCAACGGGGCGCGGCCGGCTACGTCCTGAAGGAGCACTTGGAGCGGCTGCCGGCTGCCATTGAGCAAGCCTTGCGCGAGAGAGCGCACGCCCGCGCGGCGGCGCGGCTGCACGGCCTGATCCAGCGGGCCAAGCAGGAGTGGGAGGCGACCTTCGACGCCCTGCGCGACCCGGTGCTGGTCTTCGACGCGCAGTGCCGTTTGCAGCGGGCCAACCAGGCCGCTGCCCAGCTCCTGGGCCCGGCGCCCCGGCAACTGTTTGGCCGGCTTTGCCACCAGATCCTGTGGTCCCTAGCCGACCCGCTGCTGGAGTGCCCGTGCCCGTTGGGGCCAGCCGAGGCCCTCGCCGGCGCACGCCCCCAGATCATTCTCCACGGCCGGACGCTCGATGTCGCCATCGCGCCTTTCCCGCACGCCCATCCGGCCCCTCTGGGCTGCGTCCTCATGCTTCACGACGTCACCGAGCGAACCCAGGCCGAAGAGGCGCTGCGGCACGCCAACGAACTGCTCGCCGCACTGGTCCAGGCATCCCCACTGGCGATCACCGTCCTGGATGAGGAGGGAAACGTGCGGTTGTGGAATGCCGCTGCCCAGCGGATGTTCGGCTGGGCCGAAGGGGAAGTGCTCGGCGGCCCGATCCCCTTTGTTCCGGAGCACGCGCGCACCCTCTACCAGGCTTTCCTTCAACGAGTCCGGAGCGGCCAAGCCCTCACGGGAAGGGAGGCGGTGGCGCAGAAAAAGAACGGGGCGCCGCTGGCCATCAACATTTCCGCCGCGCCGCTGCGGAACGCGCAGGGCGGGATTTGCGGTGCCGTGTGCCTGCTGGCCGACCTGAGTGTCGGGGGCCTGACACGGGCAGAGGGAGGAAGACCGCTGCGACAGGCGAGGGCACCATGACGAGCCTGGCTTCCAACGATTCGGCTACGGTCCTGGTCGCCGACGATGACGCGACTGTCCGGGAGTTGTTTGCGCACTGGTTGAGGGGCGAGGGCTGCCGGGTCATCCAGGCGGAGAACGGCAAGGCGGCCCTGGAGAAGGTGCTTACCCAGCGGGTTGATCTGGCCCTGGTGGACGTGCTCATGCCTTGCCGCTCGGGCTTCGCCGTTTGCCGCGCCATCAAGAGCCGCCCGGAAACCCGCCTGATTCCGGTGGTGCTCGTCACCGGCCTGCAGAACAGTGAAGACCGCATCCAGGGCATCGAGTGCGGCGCCGACGATTTCATTAACAAGCCTGCCGACAAGCAGGAATTGCTGGCCCGGGTCCGCTCGCTGCTGCGGCTGAAGCAGTTCACCGACGAGCTGGAAAACGCCGAGACGGTGCTGTGCAGCCTGGCGCTGGGGATCGAGGCAAAAGACCCGTACACCCAGGGGCACTGCGAGCGCCTCTCCCAGTATGCGGTGGCGCTGGCCGAACTGCTGGGCCTGCCCGAGGAACAGAAGGTAGCGCTGCGGCGGGCGGGGGTGGTCCACGACATCGGCAAGGTGCACGTGCCCGACTCCATCCTCACCAAGCCCGGCCCGCTGACCCCGCAGGAGCGCCGGATCATGGAGGACCACCCGGTAGCCGGGGAAAAGATTTGTGCCCCGCTCAAGTCATTTCGCCTGGTGCTCCCCATCATCCGCCACCACCACGAGCGGATGGACGGCTCTGGTTATCCGGATGGACTCCCGGGGCAGCAGATCCCTGTGACAGCGCGCATCCTGGCCACTGTGGACGTCTACGACGCGCTCACCACCAACCGGCCCTATCGGAAGGCACTCGCGCCGGAACAGGCGCTTGGGGTGATGAAAGAAGAAGTGCAGCGCGGGTGGTGGGATGCGGCGCTGACAGAGGAGTTTCAGCGGTTGGTCTGTTCGCCGGCGGGTTCGGCCGGCGGGCTGTAGTATCCCGACCCACAGAAGCACCGGTCGCGCCAAACCGAGATCTGCGTTAATCAGCGAACCTCTCGGATTCGCGGCAAGACAGGAGGTAACCGTGGCTTCAGTAAGAACGCAAGGGCGAACCGTTCCCGCGCCGGGGGAAGAGCAGACAGCCCCTCCCGCCGCTCAACCATCCCCGGCTGGCGATGGCTCCTGGGAAACCCTGGACCGCCAGGACTGGCACCTGTGGATGCTGTCGGTGCTGCTGATGTTGGTGCTGGGCGCCAGCCTGCTCAGCTTCATGTTCCCGACGGCGTTCTGGGTCGGCGAGGAGCAACTGCCGCTGCGGGGATCGCAGCGGGCGTTCTTCGGGTTTCTGATCCTGCTGGCCCTGGCGCTGGTGTACATGCTGCAGCGGCAGGCGACCGTGCGGCGGCTGAAACGCCAGTTGTTCCAGGCGCGGGCGGCAGCGCTCGCCGCCCAGCGCAGGGCGGCCTTGCAGGCCTTGGTGGCGCTCCCCGATCGCAGCCAGTTCCGGGATGCCCTGGCGATGGAGTACCGGCGCGCTTCCACCGCGGACGGGCGCCTGGCAGTGGTTCTGTTCGGCTGTGAAGGGCTGACGCGCGAACAGATCGGCGATGCCAGCTACACGCTCCGCTACATGCTGCGGCGCGGCGAATCGGTGTTCCGGGTCTCGGAGGATTCTCTGGGAGTGATCCTTCCGGGCATGGAGTCTGACGACGCGGCAATCTTCGCCGCGCTGGCTCGGGAGCGGATCGCCGCGCAGGTGCCGGATGCCGGCCTGCGCGTCGAGGTAATTGGCTATCCCCAGGAAGCGGGCAGCTTGGCCGAGTTTGAGGCCCGCCTGCGCGCCGTCCTTCCATAGGGTCGTTTCCAGGTCATCACGAAGGCAAACAACAGGCCTGCTCTGTGTGCCTACCCTGCGCTCTCCGCCGCAGCGGGGGAGCGCCGCGGGTGAGCTAACCGGGCCGCCCCGCCCAGCGCGATCAGGCAGCGGACACTACCGTACTGTTGCAGAGGTCGGTAAGATGAGACCAGAAGGGCGGCCGCTGGGCATGCCTAGGGGCGTGGGCGCATGCCGCCCGGCGGAAGGCCAGAAGGGGCCGCATCATGGCGCCGCAAGTTCGAATCGGTACCAGCGGCTGGAACTACCCGCACTGGGCGGACGGAATCTTCTACCCGCCGCAACTGAAGCCGCCGGGGTGGCTGTCGTTTTACTCCCGCCACTTCGACTCCGTTGAGGTGAACAACACCTTCTACCGCCTGCCGGAGCGCGCAGTCTTCGAGAAGTGGCGCTCGGAAACTCCGGGCAACTTCTTGTTCGCCGTGAAGGCCAACCGCTTCATCACCCACGTCAAGAGGCTGGCGGATCCCGAAGCCAGCGTCTCGCGGTTCTTGGAGAATGCCGCGGGGTTACAGGAGAAACTCGGCCCGCTGCTGTTCCAATTGCCTCCCACATCGAAGAGAAACCTGGAGCGGCTGGAGGGCCTGCTTGCCTGCTTGCACCGGCAGAAGATCGTTCCCGGGGTCCGCGCGGCGCTGGAAGTGCGCCATGCCTCGTGGCTGGAACCGGGGTGCTTCAGCCTGCTGAAGAAATACAATGCGGCGCTGGTGCTGGCCGACTGGCCCGGCCTCAACATCCGGGCGCCCGTCTGCGCCGACTTCGTCTTTGTGCGCCGCCACAGCCCGGAGCCCGAGTACGGCCTCGGCTATCCCGACGCCCACCTCCGCCGCGACGCCCGGCTGATTCGGGGCTGGGTCTCCGAGGGCCGCAGCGTTTACATCTACTTCAATAACGACGCCGGTGGGTTTGCCGCCCGGAATGCGCGCCGGCTCAAGCAGTTGCTCGCCGGAAAGCTGGATGAAGAAAGTGAAGAGTGAAGAATGAAAAGTGAACCGTTCTCGGTCCTCCTCATTCCTCACTTTTCATTTTTCATTCTTTACCTGGTCGGGATTGACGACGATCTGGCGCTCGTAACGCAAATCCACCGAGTGGATCTTGTCGAACTGCTGCTGCCACTGGCGGATATGGGCGAGGTAGGTTCGATAGCGGTCGAGGAAGCGGGTGTTGCCCAGGTGGACCAGCACGCTGCCCCCGCTGTCAGGGGCGGTCACGATGACGCGGGCATCCTCGGGATCGGCCAGGTCCACCTCGGAGATGTCCAGGCTATGGCTGGCCCCCTCGCTGTCCAGTTCCTGCATCATGGCCAGGTAGAGGCGCATCCGTTGCCGGCGGGCTTCGATCAGGTCGCTCTCGGAAAAGCCGGACAGAACGGGGAAGGTGAAGCTGGCGCGGGAGGGCCGCTCCAGGATCACCCCCTGGGCATCAATGAGCGCCAGGCCGGCGACCGTGCGCAGAAAGGCAACCGGGGTCCGTTCGCGCAGCGTTACCCGCAGGCGGTCGGGCCAGACACGCGCCACCGCGGCCGACTCGACCCAGCAGATCTCCTCCAACATGGCCCGGCGGCGCTCCAGCGGCACCCGAAAGATGCTCCGCCCGATGTCGCCCGCAAACTTCTCCAGCACCTGCTGCCGGCTGGCGTAATTCACCCCGATGATCTCCAGCCGGCTTTCCTTCAGCGCGAACCGCGGGTCGTGGAGCCCGAACAGAACCGTGCGATAGCCGGCATAACCCAGGGCGCCGGCAGCGGCCACGACCACCAGCAGCCATTGGAGCCGTGCCAGGGTCCGCCCCCCCGGCTTGCTGCGGCGCACTTCTACCTGCTTCTGCCGCCGCAGGTAGGGCGATTCTTCCAGCTCCAGGAGCCGGTCTTTGCCGGCCTCGTCTACCGCCATCGTTTTTTCCCCGGGCTCTGGATTCGGAACTCCCTCAAGCCTGGCGAGAGCCCAGCTTCTCCAGCAGGCGATCGGCCAGTTGGTTCACGTTGCCGGCGCCCAGCAGGATCACCGCGTCGCCTGCTTGGGCAACGCCGGCGATCCGGGAGACAGCCGCTTCGGGCTCCGGCATGTATTCTACCGCGCGGTTCCCGAGGTCGCGGATCTTCTCCACTAGTGACTCGGCTGTCACACCCTCGATCTTCTGTTCGCTGGCCGCGTAGATGTCCAGCACCCAGAGCCGGTCACATTGCTCGAAGCAGCGGGCGAAGTCGTACAGCAACAGGTGGGTGCGGGTGTAGCGGTGGGGCTGGAACAACACCAGCACGCGCCGAAAGCCGCAGTCGGCGGCGGCGCTGAGGGTGGCGCGGATCTCGGTGGGGTGGTGGCCGTAGTCATCAATGACGGTGACGCCGCCGGCCACGCCGCGCACCTGGAAGCGGCGGTCCACGCCGGCGAAGGCGGCCAGCGCTTCAGCGACAGTCTGCGCCGGAAGGTTGAACTCCAGCCCGATGAGCGCGGCGGCCATGGCGTTGTAAATATTGTGCAGGCCGGGGACAGGCAGCGTGAACGGGCCCAGATCCCGCCCCCGGAACTTCAGCCGGAACTGGCTCCGGAATGGCTCCCGGCGGATGGCTTCGGCCACCAGGTCGGCGGGCTGCTCGATGGCGTAGGTGAGCAGGCGCTTGTTGCTGAGCCGGGGCAGCACGTCGCGGATGTTGGGCTCGTCCAGGCACACGACCACCGCCCCGTAAAAGGGCACCCGTTCCGCGAACTGCACATAAGCGTCCTGGATTGTTGCCAGGTCGCTGTAGTGGTCCAGGTGCTCCCGGTCAATGGTGGTAATGACGGCCAGGATGGGCGCCAGGTGGAGGAAGGATCCGTCGCTTTCGTCTGACTCCACCACCATCAAGTCGCCGCTGCCCAGGCGGGCGTTGCTGCCGATCGTGCCGACACGCCCGCCCACCACTACAGTGGGGTCCAGGCCGGCATGCTGCAACACCGCCGCGATCATCCAGGTGGTGGTAGTCTTGCCGTGCGAGCCGGCCACCGCCACGCCGTACTTCAGCCGCATCAGCTCCGCCAGCATCTCGCCGCGCGGGATGACGGGGATCTGCAGGCGGCGCGCTTCGGCGATCTCCGGGTTGTCGGGAGGTACCGCCGAGCTGGTCACCAGGATGTCGGCGCCCTGCACGTTCTCCGCCCGATGGCCCTCGAACACGCGCGCCCCCAGCCGTTCCAGCCGCTCGGTAAGGGGCGAGCGGCGCAGGTCGGAGCCGGTGATGCGGTAGGGACCGAGCGACAACAGGATCTCGGCGATCCCGCTCATGCCAATCCCGCCGATCCCTACGAAGTGGATCTGCTGCGCCTTGAAGAACATATGCTGCGACGCCGGCTCGTCGTTACCCCAGGTCGGACAACGGTCATTGTACTACTTGCGCCGAGCGGGTAAATCGGGGCGCCAGCAGCGCCGCTTCGGTGGGCATTGTCTCTCAGACACGCCCAGCGTCTCCGGGGCAGGCGCGGCGACCTGCCCCTACGCGTGCTCGTTGTGCGCCCCCGCGCGGCGTCGTACCGGCGGGCCTCCGTGCCCGCCCGGGACCAGCCCCGCCGCTCTTTCCAGCACGTCTACGATCCGCTCGGCGGCGTGGGGCTGGGCCAGGGCGCGGGAACGCTGCTCCAGTT
>CAYVGN010000097.1:0-9119 GCA_964451215.1 uncultured Acidobacteriota bacterium | reverse complement strand
GACCGGGGGCGCAGCCACGAGCGCTTCCTACACCTGCTCTACCTGGAGTGCAAACCGTGGCGGGACCAGACCCGGGAGGAGTTGGAGCGCGGGCAGCGGCTGGCCGGGCAAGCGGAAGCTGAATTCCGCGCGCTGCAGGGCCGCATCCGCGATCCGGCGGCCGCCGCCCAGATGCGCCGCATCCTGGAACACACCCGCCTGGCGCTGGCCTTGAACCGCGCCTACGTCGAGTGCATCCTTTCTTATTTTATTTACCGGGAGCAGCCCGATGGCGCACGCCACGCCGAACTGGCCAGCCGCGTCGCCTCGCTGAAGGGAGCGGTTTCTGCCTACCAGTCCGGGCCCATTTCCTTCTTCCGCACGCGCGGCATTGACGTGCTGCTGGACTTGGCCGAGCGGCGGCTGAAGGATAACGCTGCAGCCCAAGCCTACTTGCAGGAAGCCCCGAGCGACGCCGAGATCCTGCGGCGCTTCTCAGCGGCGCGGGTCCAGGCCGACGAATGGCTGCGCGCCCACCCCGAGGCCGTGCGGCTGGGTGCCTGGGAGGGCTCGGTGGACAGCAGCGACATCCTGGTGCTGCGTGGCGACCGTGTCACCATCGAGCATCTGGAAGGAGACCCGATCACCGCGCCGCGCTACAGCGCGTTCCGTCCGCTGCCGGCCCAGGCCGCCGGCACCGTGACGGTCAAGGCGCTGGAGGCCAGGGGGACGGCCCTGGTGCTGGAGCAGCCGTCGTCGGCCAACGCTTACAGCGCCCGCATCTACCTGGAGGATCCTGCTGGCGGCCCCGCCGTGTTCCGCCTGGAATTCTGGTTCGCCCCCGAGAAACCTCGGTAAGCCGCCTAAAGCCTAGAGCCTAAAGCCTAAAGCCTAGAGCCTAAAGCCTCACTGGGCGGCGGCTTCGGCAGGCTCGGGGATCTTCACGTTGCGCAGGAACTCGGCGTTCTGCTCCGGCAGCGTGATGTTGACGAAGAAACCCGAGCCCAGCTCGAACCCGGCCACCTTGGTCAGCCGCGGAATCAAGCTGATGTACCAGTGGTAGTAGCGGCAGTAGCGGTTCTCGCAGGGCGCGGTGCGGATGGTGTAGTTGAAGTCCGGGTTCTCCAGGCCGTAGTACAGGCGCGCCAGCATGTCGCGCAGGATCCACGCCAGCGACCGGATTTCGGCGTCCTGACTCTCGCCGAACGAGGCCATGTGCCGCTGCGGGAAGATGTAGGTGGCGAACGGCGACAGCGAGGCGTAGGGGACGAAGGAGACAAAGTGCTGGTTCTGGGAGATGATGCGCGTTCCCTCGGCCAGCTCCTCCCGGAGCACACGGCAGAAGATGCACTCGCCCAGCTCGTCGAAATGGCGCAGCGCTTCTTCCATCCGGCTCCGAATCTGCGGGGAGATGATCGGGGTGCCGATGAGCTGCGAGTGGGCGTGCTCCAGCGAAGCGCCAGCGCCCTCGCCGTGGTTCTTGAACAGGGTGATCAGCTCGATCCGGGGATCCTCGCTGACGGCGAAGTAGCGGCTCTTGTATGTCCGGATGATCTTTTCCACCTGGGGGAGCGGGAGCTGCGCGGTGGTCATGCCGTGCTCCGGTGTCTCGATGAGTACCTCGTGCTGGCCGACCCCGGCGGCGGCTCGCTTCAGCCCTTCCGAACGCCGCCAGTGCTCGCCTTCCAGCGCCAGGGCCGAGTACTTGTTCAGCACCACCCGCACGTCCCACCCGTCGGGCCCGCTGAGGCGGTGGACCTCCGGCGGCGTCATGTGCTCGTTCCCGAGACAGAACGGGCAGGTGGGCGAGCGCCGGGGAAGCTCCTTGGGCTTCTCCTTGTGTACGAACTGGTCGGGGCGCCGCGCCCGCTCCGTGGCGATAATAACCCACTCACGAGTGATGGGGTTCTGTCGGAACTCCGGCATCGCTTCTCCTCGTTGGGGACGGGAATTGTCGCCCGTCCCGGCTGCAATGATTGCTGTCTGCTGAATGTGGGACCATGCCTCTCGCCGCTTTGATAGGCGGTTGGATACCAACCACGCGTTTCGGCTAGCTTAAACCACAAGGGCATAGAGACTCAAAGCTCTTTGTGCCCCGCTGTCGCCGCGGTTGCCAGAGGGATCCGGCCTACTCCGAATGGCAGTCAGAATGGCATTTTTCCGTAACGGTGCCTGCCGCGTTGCATCATATACTTGAAGGCCTATGAATGTGTCGTTGACCGGGGCGTTCCTCGCCGGCGTGGCTTCGTTTCTTTCGCCCTGCGTGTTGCCGCTGGTGCCCGGATACATCTCCATCATCACCGGTGCCAGCATGGAGGAGCTGAAGGCCGCGGGGGAGCGGGGCCTGCTGGGGCGCGTCATGCTCTATTCGGTTTTATTCATCCTGGGTTTCTCGGCGGTGTTTATTGCCCTGGGCGCTTCGGCCACCTGGCTGGGGGTAGCACTGCGCTCGCGCCTGCCGGTGCTCCTCCGGATCGGCGGAGTGCTGGTCATCTTGTTCGGGCTGCACATGACGGGGCTGCTGCGCATCGGCCTGCTGTACCGGGATACGCGCATCCGGGCGGGAGGGGCCGGCAAGAGCACGGCCATCGGCGCCTTGCTGATGGGCCTGGCCTTCGCCTTCGGTTGGACGCCCTGCATCGGCCCCATCCTGGCTGCCATCCTGGTGGTTGCCTCCGCCAAAGAGACCATCGGACAAGGCATTCTCTTGCTGAGCGTGTACTCGCTGGGCTTGGCTGTGCCCTTCCTGCTCACCAGCCTCTGCCTCACCGAGTTCCTGAACTTCTACCGCGGCTTTCGCAAGCACCTGCGCACGGTCGAGGTAGTGTCCGGCGTGGTATTGATTCTGGTCGGGGCGTTGCTCGTCGCCAACCAGTTCAGCCGGCTTTCCGGCTATCTTTCGTTCCTTGACCGCCTCGCGCTGTAACGATGCAGTATGGACGATACTCTGTCTTCCTCTTCCCAGTCTGACAACGAGTCCTCGGGGACCGAAGCCCCGGCCGGAGCGCCAGTGGCCGCCGAAGAACCGCGCCGGGGCCGCCCGCTGCTGACCCTGGGCCTGATTCTGGTCGGCGCGGCCGCGCTGCTGTTTGCTGCCCATCGCTATGCTTCCCGGCAGCCGCTGGCTACCGGCGTGCACCTTTCCGCGCGCGGTGCAGGCGCCGGCGTTGCGGCCCCGGATTTCACCCTCCGGGACATCCAGGGCAACACCTTCCGCCTCTCCGATTTGAAGGGCAAAGTGGTGCTGTTGGACTTCTGGGCCACTTGGTGCGCCCCCTGCAAGATTGAAATCCCCTGGTTCGCAGACCTGTACAGCCGTTATCGCAACCAGGGCCTGGAAGTCGTTGGCGTCGCCATGGATGACGAAGGGGCGGACGTGGTGAAGCCTTTCGCCGAGAGGTACAGGATGAACTACCGCGTGCTGATCGGAAACGATGACGTGGCCAACCAATTCGGCGGAATCTACGGCCTTCCCACCACGTTCATCCTCGATCGCCAGGGTAGGATCCACAGCAAGCACGTGGGGCTGGTGAGCCGCGAGGTCTTCGAGGAGTCCATCAAGAAGCTGCTATGACACGGCGGGAGTTGTGGCGGGGCGGGCGGCGGGATGGCCGTCCCTGGATGGTTCTGGCGGTAGGGTTTCTGCTGGTAGGGCCGGGCAGTTGCGGAGCCTGGGCGCAGGTCCAGAATCCTGGGGCGCGGGCGGCGACCCTGCTGCCGCCCGACGCTCCCTTGATGGCCACTCCCGGTCGGTCACTGGTTGTGCCGCTGCAGGTGGAGGTGGCCGCCGGCTTCCACATCAACGCCGACAAGCCCACCTTCGACTACCTGATTCCTACCAGGCTGGAGTGGACTTCGACAGAGTTCAAGCTGCTGCGGGTGGAGTACCCGAAGCCGGAAAAACGGACCTTCAGCTTCTCACCGGATGCCCCGCTCGATGTCTACCAGGGAACGGTAAGGATCCAGAGCCGCTTCCAAGCGCCCCGCCAGGCGGCGGCAGGAAAGCTCCCCCTGCGCGGCAAGCTCCGCTACCAGGCTTGCGATGACAAGGCCTGCTACCCGCCTGTGACCCTGCCGGTAGAAGTTCCCGTGGAAATCAAGAAGAAGCCGAAGGCTTGAGGCTTGAGGGGAAGCCACCCAGCCGGCCTCAGGCCTCCAGCCTCCAGCCTGACGCCATCGCTTTGCGGAGCCGTTCGACCGTGCGTTGCTTGCCCAACACTTCCATGACCGCGAAGATGCCGGGGGCCACGGCCTGGCCGGTGAGGGCGACCCGGGAAGCGTTGATCAGCAGTCCCGCCTTCACCCCCCGGGCTTGGGCGAAGCTGCGTAGCGCGGTCTCAGTTTGGGCCGCGTCAAAGGGCTCGGCGCGTTCGAGGGCGTCGGCCAGCGCCGGCAGGAGCTGCGCCAGCGCCGGTTCCTTCCAGAACCTCCTGGCGGCTTCCGGCTCGATCGAGTAGTCGTCGGTGAAGAAGGCGCGGGCGCTGACGGCGAAGTCTCGCAGGCTGCGCATGCGCTCCTTGAGCAAGCCGATGGCGCGCAGCATCCACTCCCGGCGTTCCGCGTCAAGTTCCGGCCGCCACAATCCTTGGCGCTCCAGCTCTTCGCGCACGTAGGGGAAGAGCTGGCGAGGCGTGGAGCGCTGGATGTACTGCTGGTTGAACCACTGGAGCTTCTCCTGGTTGAAGACGGCGTTGCTGCGGCTGATACCCTCCAGCGAGAAGGCCTCGGTCAGTTCCGGGGTGGGGAGGATCTCGCGGTTGTCGCCCGGCGACCAGCCGAGCAGGGCCAGGAAGTTGCGGAAGGCCTCGGGCAGCAGGCCCTGGTCGCGGTAGGCCATGACCGAGGTGGCGCCGTGGCGCTTGCTGAGGCGGGTGCGGTCTGGCCCCAGGATCAGCGGCACGTGGGCGAACACCGGCAGGGGCGCTCCCAGCGCCTGGTAGAGCAACACCTGCTTGGGGGTGTTGGAGAGGTGGTCGGCGCCGCGCACCACGTGTGTCACGCGCATGGCGACGTCGTCGGCCACCACGCTGAGGTGGTAGGTGGGCATGCGGTCGGAGCGCAGCAGGACGAAGTCTTCCAGTTCAGCGTTGGCAAATTCCACCGGGCCGAAGACCACGTCGGGGAATGCCGTCACACCCTGGTCGGGCGTGAGGAAGCGGATGGCGAAGGGACGCCCGGCAGGCTCTTGCTGGCGGCGGGAGCGACAGGGGTCGCGCAAGGAACGGCAAGCCCGCTCATCCTCTGCTTCGCCGCCCTTTTCCGTCCCCGGGACGCAATAGCAGCGAAAAGCGTGGCCCGAGGCCAGCAGGCGCTCGGCCGTCTGCCGGTAGAGCTCCAGCCGCTGCGATTGAAAGAAGGGGCCCTCATCCCAGTCCAGGCCCAGCCAGCGCATGGCCACCAGGATGCCCTCGGTCATCTGGGCGCTGGAGCGGGCGACGTCGGTGTCTTCCACGCGCAGCAGGAACTTGCCCCGCTCGCCGTGGTGGCGGGCGAACAGCCAGTTGAACAGCGCCGTCCGCGCCCCGCCCACGTGCAGGTAGCCGGTCGGCGACGGCGCGAAGCGAACCCGAATCTCCTCCATCGCCTCATTATAAGGTGCCAGGTGCCCGGCGCTCAGTGGCGCACCACCGGCAAGACTTTGTGTCGTGCACTCCCTGACGGTCGCGCCTCCGAGGCTGGAACCAGGGCCACGCGGATAATCAGTTGCGCACGAAAATGAAGACCAGGATCAGGACAACAACAACGACGGCCGCCATGATGCCGACGGCGCGGAGGGAGGGCCAGCCGCTGGCCTTCGGCGCTTCCCATCCTGGCGCGCCCATCAGGCCGAGCGGCGAGGCGCGGCGCGGCCGCGGTGGCTTGCGTTCGGCCGGCGGGCCCGCCTTTCCGGAAAGAGTCGGAAACTCATCTTCGAATTGCGGTTGCTCCTGGCGATCGGGCTCCCGCCCCTCTTCCCGACGCTTTTCCGGCATAGGCAAGTACTCCTCGCCTCTGCCTTTATCATACGCCCGGAATGTAACATCGGGCTCCGGTCTCGTTGACGGCGTCTGCGTGCCACGGGTATAGTCTCGACAGGATCCTGGCGAAGAGATGACTTCCGCATATATTCGGCTGGTCCCGGTCGGCATCTCGCTGCTGACCTGCGCCGTTATCTACGCCCTCTATCGGCGGAAGCGCGCGGCGTACCTCTTCGCCTGGATGGCGGCCTGGATCTGGCTGGGCGGCAGCGAAGCGTTCCGGATGTGGTACCTGGCCCGCGGCTACCGGGCCGCGGAAGGCGCCGGCGACCTGATGATGGTGCTGGCGGCTCTGTCGCTGGTGGCGATGGCGGCGGGAAGCCCGGTCGAGCCCGCGGTCCGCGCCTGGCACGGGGTGGTGGCGCTGGCGGGAGTGGCCTGGAGTTACGCACATGCCTACGGCCGACCGGAGTTGCTGGCTGCGGTTTCCCCGGCAGCCTGCAGCTCGCTGCTCCTGCTCTACGCCGCCTTTCCTTTCTGGCGGCAGGGCAAGGCGGCTGACTCGTTGGGCCTGCGGCTGTTGACGCTGGCCGCCCTGATGCTGGGCGGCGTCGAGGGTGCGCGCGCGGCGCCCTTGCCGGAACCGGATTTCAGCATCGCTCTTTTCGTTGCCTCCTCTTGCAGCCTCCTGCTGTTGGCGGTGGCCATGGTCGTGCTGATCTATGAGGAGACACAGCGCAAGGTGGAGGAAGACCTGCTCGGCCTCTCCAGCCTGAACTTGGCCACCAGCGGCTATCAGACGGCCCAGAACCTGCAAGAGATCCTGGACAAGGTTCTCGAGCGCATCCTCAAGGTGTACGGGCTGCGCTGCGGGCTGATCACGCTGGAGGCAACCGAGCGTCGGCCGGGTAGCCACCTTTTCCATGGCTTCGACCCCAAGACCGTTGCGGCCTGGGAAGAACACGGTCTGGATCACACGGTGACTTCGCTGGTGGAGCGCATGGGCGGCCTGCTGATGCTGCGCGACCTGCAGCAAAGCCGGGCCGCCGGCCGGCTGGAGTGCGACCCCGCCTTCCAGCAGTTCCGGTCGCTGATGCGGGAGGCCGGGGTGCGGGCCCTGCTGGTAATCGGGCTGCGAACCAAGACCAGCGTCTACGGCGCGCTGTCGCTGGTGCACAGCCTGCAGCGCGTCTTTTCGGCCGCCGAAATGCGGCTGCTGGCCGCGCTGGGCGGCCAGATTGCCATGGCGGTGGAGAACTTCCTGCTCACCCGCGATTCCTACCGCCGCGCCGAAGAGCTGCGCCTGCTCAACCAGATCGGCCAGGGCATGAGTTCCACCCTCAACCCTGACGCGCTGCTGCTGCTGATCCACCAGGAAATCCAGAAGCTGATGGACGCCAAGAATTTTTACATCGCGCTCTGGGAGGAAGCGCAGCAGGAGATCCGCTTCGAGCTGGAGGTGGAGAACGGGGTCTATCTGCCCAAGCGCAGCCGGAAGGCCCGCAACGGCCTGACGGAATACCTGCTGCGCACCCGCGAGCCGCTGTTGCTGAAGGCGGCGCCGGAGAAATTCCGCGGCCAGCACGGCATCGAGCCCGCGGCCCGCGCCACGCGCTCCTGGATGGGCGTGCCCATCCTGGTCTACGAGCAGGCGGTGGGGGTCATGGCCGTGCAGAACTTCGAGCGCGAAAACGCTTACGACGAAGGCCACCTGGACATCCTCAAGACGCTGGCGACCCAGGCGGCCGTGGCGCTGGAGAACGCGCGGCTGTTCACCGAGGCGCAGCGCCGCCTCCAGCAGCTCACCTTCCTCAACAACATCACCCGCATCGCCATCTCCACGCTGAACGCCGAGGAGATGCTGTCCGAGATCGCCCGCGAGATCCAGAAGAATTTCGCCTACGACCACATCGGCATCGGACTGCTGGACTACCAGAGCAAAGTGGTGGAGATCAAGGCGGAAGCCGGGTTGCAGGCCCTGGCGCTGAACCGCCGCATCCCGCTGGACGGGGGCTTGATCGGGCGGGTGGCCCGCAGCGGCGAGATGGCGCTGGCGAACGACCTGCTCCAGGAACGCGGCGCACCCAGCATCCTCACCAACGCCCGCTCCGAACTCTGCCTGCCCATCGTCTACGCCGACCAGATGCTGGGCGTGCTGAACGTGGAGAGCGTACATCCGGGCGCCTTCCGGCAGCAGGACGTGATGATCCTGCGCACCCTGGCCGACCACCTGGCCACCGCCCTGCACAACGCCTTCATCTTCCAGCGCACCCAGCAGCAGGCCATCACCGACGGCCTCACCGGGCTGAAGACCCATCGCTTCTTCATGGAGTCGCTGCAGGCCGAGTGGAAGCGCGCCACCCGCGCCGGCCGCCTCTTCTCGCTGCTGGTGCTGGACCTGGATCGCTTCAAGCAGATCAACGACACCCGGGGGCACCTGGAGGGCGACCTGGTGCTGGCCCGGCTGGGAAAGATCCTGGAACAGCGCTGCCGCCAGTCCAACGTGGTGGCCCGCTACGGCGGCGACGAATTCATGATCCTGATGCCCGAGGCCAACACCGACCAGGCGCGCATCCTGGCCGACCGCCTCCGCCTGTGGATTGCCACTGACCCCATGTTCTCCGAGCGGGAACTGACTGCCAGCTTCGGCGTGGCCACCTACCCCATCCACGGCGATACGCCGGAGGAGATCATTCGCGCCGCCGACGTCGGCCTCTACCTGGCTAAGCACCAGGGCGGCAATGTCGTGACGGTGGCCAACCAATTCCGCCAGGACGCCGACCGCATCTACCTGCTTTCCTCTCACCTGGAGAACTTGAGTCGGCGCCTGGAGGCGACCGGGCCGGAGGCGGTCAGCGACCTGGTCCAGATTCTGGAGAAGACCCGGGCGGGCCTGGCGGGCGAGGCTGAAGTGGAGCGGCTGACGAGCGAAGGGCTGGTCAGCCTGGCAGAGGCGCTCGACCGCCGCGTCCTGGGCCGGGCCGGGCATGGGGAAGCCACCGCGCGGTACGCGCGGCGTCTGGCCGCGGCACTGGGGCTGAACGAGCCCGAGCAGGAAGAGATGCGGCTGGCGGCCACCCTCCACGACCTGGGCTGCTTGGCGGTGCCCGCCCGCCTACTGAACAAGGTCGGGAAACTAACGGCGACGGAGTTTGCCGAAATCCGTACCCACGCCGTGGCCGG
>CAYVGN010000096.1:1817-9304 GCA_964451215.1 uncultured Acidobacteriota bacterium | reverse complement strand
CCAGATCCACGTTCTCCAATCTCAGTTCGCCCTCGGCGGGCGAGGCGGCAAGGTTGGCGCGGTTGAGCGGCCCGCCGCGCCCGTGTGCAGCCAGCCGCGCGTCATCGCCGCCGGGCGGGTGCAGCGACAGCTCCCAGTCGAACGGGCGGTCGGGGGCGAAGTTCCTGACAACGAGAGTGATACGGTCCACCACCACTGGCCGCTGACCCTTCTCCAGGTCAGTGACGCGCACCGTGCCGTTGTGGATCTGCAATTCGCCGATTTCCATGGGCTTCGAACTGGGGATGGGCGCGGCTTGCCCCCCGGTCGCCGCTGCCGGCGTCCTTCCCAGGCTGGCGAAATTCCATTCGCCCTGGGCGTTCTTGACCAGGTTGACCGTGGGCTCCTCCAGCTCGACGGAAGGGACTTCCAGGCGCCCGCGTAGCAGTGAGACAAGGTGGACGCGGGCGCGCAGTTGCCGCGCGCTGGAGAAGACCGTGCCGCGGAAGCCGAGCGCTTCCGCGACTTCGGCGTCACTGACCCGGAGCGCGGGCGGGAACAGGCCCAGGCGGATGCTGCCCAGCTTCACCTTGCGCCCCAGCGCAGCTTCCAGCCGGGAAGCGAGCACGTTGCGCTGCGCCTCGGCGTCGAACAAGTAGGGCAGCGCAATCACGCCTGCGATCAGCAGGCCAGCCAAAACGGCAGCGCTCAGCGCGACTTTCCGCCCTCGGCGCATGTGCCAGAGCATTGTACCTCCATACCCCCGGCTTTCATCGCGAACCTTTGTGTCCTTCCCGCGTTTGGGCTCGGTATAATCGCAGCGATGAGGCTGATTGTGGGGATTTCGGGCTCCACCGGCGCAATCTACGGTGTCCGGTTGCTGGAGGTGCTGCGGGAGCACAGCGCGGTCGAGACCCACCTGGTGATTTCCAAGGCAGCGGAAAGCATCATTGCCTGGGAAACCCCTTACACGGTGGACGGCGTGCGCCGGCTGGCCAGCACCTGGTACCCGGTCCAGGACATCGGGGCGGAGCTGTCGAGCGGGTCGTTTCCGGCGGCGGGGATGGTGATCGCGCCCTGCTCGGTCAAGACGCTGGCCTCCATCGCCAGCGGCGTTTGCGACAACCTGCTGGCGCGGGCGGCCGATGTGACGCTCAAGGAGCGCCGGCGGCTGGTGCTGCTGGTGCGCGAGGCCCCGCTGCACCTGGTCCACATCCGCAACATGGCCTCGGTCACGGAGATGGGCGCCGTCGTGGTCCCCCCGGTTCCCGCCTTCTACAATCACCCGCAGTCGGTGGACGACATCGTGAACCACACCGTAGGACGGGTGCTGGATCTGTTCGGCATTGATGTCGGTCTGGTCAAGCGCTGGGAAGGCATGCGCCAGCCTTCTGCCCCCTGAAAGGGCCTCAGGCCTCGGCCCGAGGGCTTCAGACTTCAGGCTTCAGGAGTACGGCCATGCTTGCCCAATGTCACTTACTTTGTTGTTCTGCACGGTGCCCGAGGGTGTCATTCCGAGGCCGACCGTTCTTGTCGGCCCGAGGAATCTGCTTTTGGATCAGGCGGTTCCGGTCGAAAAGCAGATTCCTCGCTGTGCTCGGAATGACAGAACTGCAGGGTGTCGCCAGCCGAAGTAAGTGACATTAGGCGTGTTTGCGCCGGCCTCAGGTCCGAGATCTGGTTCACTCAGAACACCTTGCGTGACTCCAGGTGGGCTTCGATCTCCTTCCGTGTTCGCCAGACCGCGCGCAGTTGCTTGTTGGCCAGCAGTGGCAGCTGATCGGAGGCGTGCGGCGAGCCGGGCTGCGAGGAGTTGCCGTAGCTCAAGAGAACACGGGCGCGCACCGGCTTGGAGAATTCGATGGCCGCCACGTAGCTGTCGCCACCGCTTGCTGCCATTTTCCCCTGTCGTTCCTGGTCGGGGCTGTAGCCGATGACGCGGAAGATCCCCAACCCGCCCGGGCCGCCGTTGCCCGGCAGGTCCAGGCCGTCCCGCCGGAAGCGATAGACGTCGCCCCAGGGGATGTCCATGGCGCCGTGCTTCTTTTCGACTTCCGCCGCGGCGGCCTCCAGGGCGGCGATGGCCGTTGCTGGCGAGGCCAGGCCGGCTGGGGTGGCGCGCGGCGAATCGCGGCGCCACGGAGCGGCGAGCGGCCCCGATGACGCCGAGCGCCGCTGCAACTCGCTGACGAATGCTTCAAACAGCACGGCGCCACGGCTACCCGCGTCCGCCGAGCGATCCCACTTCTCCAGCACCTCAGCCGCTTGCCACACCACCGGGCCGCCCTGCTTGCGGGCCGCCGCAAGAAGATCACCCAGAATCCGGTCGGCCAGCTCCATGCGCGTCGAGTGCTTATACTCGATCAACTCCTCGAAGCTGATGCTGGGGTCCTCGTCCAGCATTCGCGCGGAGCGCTGGGCGCGAAAGCTCATGAAGTGAGGCGCCATGTAACGAGGAAACTTTTCGGGATCCAGCGCCAGGGGGAAGGTGGTGGTCCAGGGCGGGTCGTTGGCGTTCTGAAGCCAGCCGCTGGGTGGGTCTACGACGCGCGGAAGATCCTCGTAGGGATGGGTGCGGGTCCAGAGCGTCGCCGACGTGTCGCCGGGCACGATGCCCGCCCAATTCCAGTCGCCCTCCGGGCGCAGCGGCACGCGCCCGCCGAACAGGTGCATGATGTGGCCGTCGCGGTCGGCATACATCACGGTGAACATGGGAATCTGCAAGCGCTTGAGCGCCTGCTCGAACTGTGGCAGGTTTGTGGACCTGACCATGTCCCAGTACTGCTCCAGCATGGCCGGCTGGTCCAGGCCCGCAACGCGGAGCGCCAATGCCTTGCCCGGCTTTTCGGCTACCACCGGGCCGTGGATGGAGCGCTTCACCAGCAGCTTCTGTTCTTGGAGGCCGCCGTCCGGCTGGCGGATCTTCAGGGTCTGTTCCTCCTGCTCGAAGGGGCGAACCGCGCCGTCCCAGCGGTAACCGCCATCGGCAACAGTCAACTCGTACAGATCCTGGCCGTCGAAGGTGTTCACCGTGTGCGTCCAGCCCAGGCAGTCGTTGAAGGCAATGGCCAGCAGGGGGAAGCCCACCAGCGTGGCGCCGTACGCGTCCAGGCCGGGGGCGACCAACTGCGCCTCGTAGAACAGGAAGAAGTCGGACCAGGGCAGGTGCGGGTTGGCCAACAACATGGCTCGCCGGCCGGCGGCGCGGGACGGCCCGACCGCCCAGGCGTTGGAGCCCGCCGCCCCCCACCGCTTCTGGTTGAACTCAATCCACTGCGGGCTGGTCACGAAGTTGAAGTGGATTACGCGCAGGGTGTGGGCCATCACGTCGGTTGCCTGGACGGGCAGCACCACTTTCACCGCCTCAGCAAGCCGGTCGGGATGTTCGCGGACGTAGGCGTTGGCGCCGGCGACAAAGGCATCGAGGCAGGCGCGGAATTCAGGCTTCTGCGCTTGGTACCACTCGGCGGCCAGCTTGGGGATGCCCATGGTGCGCACCCAGCGGTCCGCCTGCAGGTATTGCTTGCCCCAGTATTCAGCACCCCGCCCGCGCGCCTGCCCATAAAGCCGCAGGACGAGGTTGCCGTGGCTGTGCATCTGAGCCCAGCCGAACGCCTGGAACAGCGCATTCTTGTCTTTGGCGTAGACGTGGGGCACGCCGTAGGTGTCCCAAAGGATCTCCGTCCGCCGGGGGGACTGCGCGGCCGCTGCCGAGATCGAGAGCAGCAACAGGAGGAGCGGCAGCTTATGCTTCATGTTTTAATCCCTCTCGGACCCCATTTTCGAGTATCCGGCTGCTGTGAGTCTACACCCGCGCCGAAGGGAGCGACCGACTCCTGGCCGCCGCCCTGACAAACCTGAGGGACTTTTGCTTGCCCAATGGGCTGAGGTCGCCTAAACTGGGCGGGCCTTGGCTCGACTGGTGCTCGCGCTCCTCCTGGTCGTCTCCCCTGGCTGGTGCTACCCGCAAGACGGCGCCGACTGGGCGGCGGCGGTGCAACAAGCCATCCGTCAAAAGCGGCTTCTGGAGCCGCCGGGCTCCAATGCCTGGGAGAACTACGAGCGGCTCCGCCAGTCCGGCGCGCCGGCAGCGCAGTTGAAGGCGATGCGGCAGATGCTGGCCGCTGCCTTGAAGGAAGCTGGCGACGAAATTCTGCGTGCCTACATGGAGGGCACCGAGCCGCGGGCCAGCGGGCCGCTGGACCTCATGGACGTCCGGCTTGCGCCGGCCGAGTTTGAGCGGGCCGCGCGGTTCTATGAGCGGGCTTCGGAATTGCAGCCGGATCAGGGCGCGTTGCGGGCGCGGGCCAGGTTCAGCCGCGGCCGGGGGTTGCTCTCCCGGGGGCAGGTGCAGGAGGCGCTGCCGCTGCTGCGGGAAGCGGTGGCGCTGGACCCGTCGGCCGCCTACGCACAGAACTCGCTGGGGGTCGCTTATCTGGCCCAGCGGCGCCCCCAGGAGGCCCTGGCCTATTTCCAGGCAGCCATCGAGCGCGCCCCCAACTGGGTCTACGCCCACCACAACCTGGCGCTCACCTACTTCGCTCTGCGGCGGTTCGACGAGGCCGAGCGCGCCTGGGTGAGGGCCTCGCTGCTGGGGCCGCGCGTGGCCTTCGTGCATGTCAACCTGGGCGTGCTGTACCTGCAGATGGGCCGACGTCGGGACGCCGAGCGCCAACTGCGCCATGCGCTCGAGCTAGACCCGAACGGGCCCATCACCAACCACAACCTGGGCGTGCTTTACGAGATGGACCGGCGGCCCGGCGAGGCGGAGGCGCGCTACCGCAAAGCGATCCAGGCGGACCCCAGGAACCCGGCGCCGCGGCTGAACCTGGCGCACCTGTACCGCCGCGCCGGCCGCGCCCGGGACGCCGAGCGCGAACTGCGCGCCGCCCTGGGCGTGGACTCCGCTGACGCGGCCGCGCACGAAGCCCTGGCCAACCTGCTGCTGGAGGCGGGGCGGGACAGCGAGGCCGAAGCAGAGCTAAGAGCGGTGCTCGCCGCCAACCCCGGCTCGGTGGGGGCCCTGGCTGCCCTGGGCGACCTGTGCGCCCGGCGCCGCAATTTCGTTGACGCGCTGGAGTACTACCGGCAGGCCTTGCAGCGCGCTCAAGAACCCCGCCTGCGCAGCGAACTGCAGCACAAGATCTCTGCCCTCGCCCTCGCTCACTGACTGCTTTCCCGCCCAAAATGCCGCCCTGCGCAGGGCAGCGCGCAACATCTCCGACCGATCAGTGTAACGGCGGGTTTATCTCGCCACCGCCACCGGGGGACCCTGCTCATCGTAAATGCGGACTTCATAGATGCGCGCGGACTTTGCGCCGTTCGTCTGGTTGATGGTGAGCCGCAGCCGGTCGGATTCAACCGGGGCGAAGCTGTGTACACGGCGGCGGTAGTAGTTGTCCGCCTCTTCGTGGAGGGTCTTCCATCCGGCGCCATCCCACACCGCAATCTCGTAGCTTTTCACGCAATCGGGATAGCGGAATAGGGGCAGGCGGGCGCGGCGGTTCACGTCGGTGTCGAAGGTGAGTTGGACGGTGTTGTAGCGCGCGCGGTGTGGCAGGCGCAGCTCCACCCAGGCGGGCAGCGCCTGCGCGGGATCGGACGCGAAGAGGTTGGTCCAGCGGTCCGGGCGGCTTGTTCCGCGCACCACGTTGGAGGGGCCGTAGGGCCGCTGCTCGGGCCGGAGCCGAAGGCAAAAGCAGCGGCCGTTGGTCAGGGGGCGCCAGCGGGTCGGGCCGGGACGATCGGCGGCCGTGGTGCCCGCCGGCACTCGCGCGGGCTCCCCCTCCGGGTCTGAAAACAGCGCCCAAGAAAGGCCCGGGTGCGCGTCGAGGTGGACGCAGTACAGCGAACCGGGCTCGGTCCTGACGTTGAACGAGAACCGGAGGTAGCCGGCGAACCCGGCCGGCACCGTGGCGGAAGCGGTGGCTAGGTCGGGCGCGCCGCCGAAATCGCGCACGTGCCGCGCGCGGCACAGTCCAAGCTGCACGGTGGCGGCGCCGGCCAGCCTCGACTCGAGCAGCACCTCGACGGCCTCCAGGCGCTCGCTGGAGACCGGGAACAGTTGCGCGGCGGGGAAGCGGAGCCGGTGCCACGATCCGGATTCGGGAAACGCCAGCGGCGCCTCCGAGCTGGCGGTGACCTGCGCGCTGCGCGCCAGGTCCCGCGGGTCATCGTTTTCCACTCCGGGAATGTAGGCGTCCTGGCGCAGAAGCAACTGCTGCAGCTCGCGGGCGTGCTGGCGGCTGACGGCCCGCGGCTCACACCCGTACTTCTTCGACAGCGCCGCGGCCACGCCCACTCCCTGGCCGACCGCCGCTCCGGTCGGCAAGACACGCGAGGAGGCGAAGGCCACGTAGCTGGCGCTGATCGGGCGGCCGGCCATCAGCAGGTTGTTGATGTTGCGCGAATAGCAGGCGCGCAGCGGAATGCCGTAGGGCGTGATGCCGTAGGTTTCCCAGTTGGCGTCGGTGCGCGGCGGCGGGTAAGGCGCCACGTCCCGCCGCAAGATGCCGCCGGGCACATGGATGTCGATGCCCCAGCAGCCATGGGCAATGTCATCGGGGTGAACCTCCGGCTCCTGCACGTCCCTCTGGCGGAGGACGTAGTCGCCGAGCAGGCGGCGCGCCTCGCGCTTGTAAGGCCAGAAGCCGACGAAGTCCAGCGCATAGGTGTCCGCGTTCCGATTGGGGCAATTGTTCTTGATGTGGTCCCAGAGGCCGAGCAACTGGCGGAGCGCCTCGTGGCGGATCTCTTCGTTGTTCCGGATGGGGTGCATCGGGTAGCCTACTTCGATCCACCAGTAGCCGCCCTCCACGAAGCGGTGGTCGCGCGAGGGCAGTTCCGACTCAGAGCGGAACTGCGCGGCCCACTGCGGCCGCCGGAAAGGCACCGGCCGGCCCGTGTCGCGGGCGCGGAAGAACAGCGTGTTGCCCATCACCGCCGTCTCGCTGGGCTGGGTCGGCGCCAGCGGCTCCTGGTACGCGGCCTGCTCCTCCCGGCCCCAGCGGAAGTCCGCGCCGGCCCGGTCCCCCAGCACCCCGTCGCCGGTGGCATCCACGAACAGCGGTGCCTGAAGCACGAACCCTGTCTCTGTTCCCAACTGAACGGCGTGGATGGCCAGGATGTGGTTGGGGTCCTTCATTTCCGCTTCCCGCATGGTCGTGTTCAGGAACACGGTCAGGTTCTTCTCGCGGACGGCCCACTCGTACAGGACCAGGTCCCAGTGGCAGTTCATCAATCCCTCGATGTAGCGCTCGTGGTTGCGCGCGCGCTCCTCGGTGTGGATTTCGTCGAGGATGCCGCCCTCCTTGATCCACACGGAATGGCCGCAGGTGTCCTCGGGAAACAGCCGGACTTCGCTGGAGGAGTTGCCGCCCAGCGTGGAGCGCTCGTGGACGAGCGCGGGCTGGACGCCGTTGCGGGCGGCACTGATGGCGGCGCGGCATCCGGCAACACCACCGCCGATCACCAAAGCTGAGGGTGTAATCTCTATTTCAGGTTCCTCT
>CAYVGN010000096.1:0-1807 GCA_964451215.1 uncultured Acidobacteriota bacterium | reverse complement strand
CCGGAGATCCCCCCGCCCACCACCACCAGGTCGAATTGCCGGTGAACGATCTCGATGGTGCCCGGTCGGATGTAGCCGCCGGCCCGCGGCGCAGCAGGAGGCGCGGAGGTCGCACCCGGCGGCGCTGGCCTGGAAGCGCCCCGTATTCGCGCCCCGCTGGCGCACGGCCAACCGGCCAGGCCGCAGAAGGCGGCCAGTCGCTGCAAGAATCCTCGGCGATGGGCGGGCATGACTTGACTCCTTTTCTTCTAGCGGGCCAGGATGGCGGCGATGCGGGCGGCCGCCTGGCCGTCGCCGTATGGGTTCTGGGCGCGGCTCATCCGCTCATACACGGCGGGGTTGTCCAGCAGTTCGTTCACCCCGGCCACGATGGCTTCGACGTCGGTGCCGACCAGTTTCACTGTACCGGCTTCGACCGCCTCCGGCCGTTCCGTCACCTCGCGCATCACCAGCACCGGCTTGCCCAGCGACGGCCCCTCTTCCTGGATGCCCCCTGAGTCGGTGAGGATCAGGTAGCAGGACTCCATCAGGCCCACGAAGGGAACGTAGGAGAGGGGCTCGATCAACTGCACGTTCGGCAACCCGCCCAAGATGCCGTACACCGGGCCCTGCACGTTGGGGTTGAGGTGGACCGGGTAGACGATTTCCACGTCCCTCCGCCTGGCAATGGAGCCAAGCGCCCGGCAGATGCGCTGGAAGCCTCCCCCGAAACTCTCGCGGCGGTGGCCGGTGACCAGGATCACGCGCCGGCCTTCCGGCACCGGGCGCAGCCCCGGCGCCGCCGGCCAGCGGCCCCGGTACTTGTCGCGGATGAAGAAGAGCGCGTCGATTACAGTATTGCCGGTCACAAAGATCTGGCTGTCCGGCACGCCTTCCTGGAGCAGGTGGCGGCGGGCGGTCTCAGTGGGAGCGAAGTGCAGGTCGGCGATGTGCGAGGCCAGCCGGCGGTTGATCTCCTCGGGGAAGGGCCGCCGCTTGTCGAAGCTACGCAGGCCGGCCTCCACGTGGGCCACGCGCATGTCCAGGTAGAAAGCGGCCAGGGCCGCAGCCAATACCGTGGTGGTGTCGCCCTGCACCACCACCACGTCCGGGCGTTCCTGGGCCAGCACCGGCTGCAGGCCGGTGAGGCACCGGGCGGTGACGGTGAACAGGTCCTGATCCGGCTCCATGATTCCCAGGTCGTAGTCGGGCTGGATCGCGAACGTCTCCAGCACCTGGTCGAGCATCTCCCGGTGCTGCGCCGTCACGCACACGCGCGTAGTGAATTCCGGCCGGGCACGGAGCTGCAAGATCACCGGGGCCAGCTTGATGGCCTCAGGCCGCGTCCCGAACACGAACAGAACTTTCTTAGCGGATGGCTTCTGCTTCACAGATGTACCCAAGGGTGAAATGGCGCTCGCGGTCCAGGCGGTCGCAGAAGTAGAGAAGCAGCGGGAGCAGGAAGCCGAACAGCGGGGCCAGGGGCACAAACAGCAGCCACCTCAGGCCGCCCTGGAAGAACGTCAACAGGTTGATCGAGCGGCGCGCCATCAGCCAGAAGAAGCCGCCCACCGGCTCCAGGCGGCGCAGCCGGAAGCCGGCCGCCTCCAGCAGGTGTTGCAACCCGTAGCGCGTGTAACGGAAGTAGTCGTGTGGCGCCTGGTGCACTTCCCATTCCTGCGGCGCGACCAGCAGCAGCAGCCCGCCACGCCGCAGCACTCGGGCGGTTTCCGTAAGCGCCTGCTGCGGGTACAGGGCGTGCTCCAGCACCACGATGCTGATGGCGGCGTCGAAGGCTCCTGGGCGGGAGAACCGCCGCATGTCGTCC
>CAYVGN010000095.1:0-9309 GCA_964451215.1 uncultured Acidobacteriota bacterium | reverse complement strand
GCCCCGACGGCAAGTGGGTGGCGTACTTCTCCGACGAGTCCGGGGAATACGCGCTGCACCTCCGCGAGCAGCATGGGTTGGGCGACGTGCGCAAGATCCAACTCGGCAACCCGCCCTCCTTCTTCTACAACCCCAACTGGTCGCCCGACAACAAGAAGATCGCTTACACCGACAAGCGGCTGAACATCTGGTACCTGGAGCTGGCTAAAGAAAAGCCGGTGAAGGTGGACACCAACACCTACGACGCCCCATCTCGGCTCTACGACCCCGTTTGGTCCCCCGACAGCCGCTGGCTGGCTTACACCAAGCAGCTCAAGAACCACCTCCGGGCGGTGTTTATCTACTCGCTGGAGAGCGGCAAGAGTTCCCAGATCACCGACGGGATGAGCGAGGCCCGTTACCCCTGCTTCGACAAGAACGGCAAGTATCTCTACTTCACCGCCAGCACCGACGCCGGCCCCACCAGCGGCTGGCTGGACATGTCCAGCTTCAACCGGCCGGTGACCCGGAGCGTCTACGTGGTGGTTCTGCGCAAGGATCTGGCCTCGCCGCTGGCCCCTGAGAGCGACGAGGAGAAGCCGCCGGAGGAGAAGAAGGGCGTCGAAGCGCCTGCCGCCGCGCCCGGGAAGGACAAAGACAAGGACAAGGAGGCGAAAGAAAAGGAGAAAAGCAAGGAGCCGGAGCAAGTGCGCATTGACGTGGAAAACATCAGCCAGCGCATCCTGGCGCTGCCTATTCCCGCGCGCGACTACACCGGCCTGTACGCGGGCAAGTCGGGTGTGCTGTTCCTTCTGGAGAGCGTGCCGGTGCCGGTCGGCCTGGCTCTGCCCACGGGGCCTCCGGGCCGGGTGCTGCACAAGTTTGACCTGGAAAAGCGCAAGGTCGAAAAGGTGATGGAGGGGGTAGGCCCCTTCGGCATCTCCCACAACGGCGAGAAGATGCTCTACCGGCAGGGCGAGCGCTGGTTCATCGCCGCAACCGCCCAGCCGCCCAAGCCGGGCGAGGGCGCGCTCAAGGTGGACGACATGGAGGTGTACGTTGATCCGCCCGCCGAATGGAAGCAGATGTACCGCGAGGTTTGGCGGATCGAACGCGACTTCTTTTACGACCCGAACCACCACGGCCTGGACCTGCAGGTGGCCGAGAAAAAGCACGAGAAGTACCTCGGCGGCCTGGGCAGCCGCTCCGACCTCAACTACCTGTTTGCGGAAATGCTGGACGACATGACCGTCGGCCACCTCTACGTGGGCGGCGGCGACACGCCGCAGGTCAAGCGGGTGCGGGGAGGCCTGCTGGGCGCCGATTACAGGATCGAGAACGGCCGCTATCGTTTTGCCCGCGTTTACAGCGGCGAGAACTGGAACCCGGAACTGCGCGCCCCCCTCACCCAGCCCGGCGTCAACGTGGTGGCGGGCGAGTACCTGCTGGCGGTGAACGCCCGCGATCTGCGCGCCCCCGACAACATCTATAGCTTCTTCGAGGCCACCGCCAACAAGTCGGTGGTCCTGCGCGTGGGTCCGGATCCGGCCGGCGCGAACTCCCGCGAGGTGACCGTGGTTCCGGTGGAGAGCGAGACGGCCCTGCGCAACCTGGCCTGGATCGAGGACAACCGACGCAGGGTGGACCAACTGAGCGGCGGCCGCCTGGCCTACGTCTACCTGCCTAATACCTCGGTCACGGGCTACACCAACTTCAACCGCTACTACTTCGCGCAGATCGGCAAAGACGGCGCGGTCATTGACGAGCGGTTCAACGGCGGCGGAACGGCGGCCGACTACATCATAGACCACATGAGGCGGCCGCTGATGAACTACTGGGCCACGCGGGAGGGCGAGGATTTCACCACCCCGCTGGGCGCCATCTTCGGCCCCAAGGCGATGATCGTGAACGAATACGCGGGTTCGGGCGGCGACGCCATGCCCTGGTACTTCCGCAAGGCCGGCCTCGGGCCGCTGGTGGGCAAGCGCACCTGGGGCGGGCTGGTGGGCATCTACGATTACCCGCAACTGATTGACGGCGGGTCGGTAATGGCGCCTCGCCTCGCCTTTTGGAACCCCAACGGCACCTGGGACGTGGAAAACCACGGCGTGGCGCCAGACATCGAGGTGGAACAGGACCCGCAGGCGGTGCGGGCCGGGGGCGACCCGCAACTGGAGAGGGCTGTCCAGGAGGTGTTGGAGGCGCTGAAGAAGAGCCCACCGCCCAAGCACAACAAGCCGGCCTATCCCAACTACCATAAGGGTCCGGGGCGGACGCTGCCAGCAAGCCAACCGCGGCGCTGAAGCGGGGCGGTGCGCTCCCCGCCGTGGCGGGCTCGCGCCTCGCTGCTGGGCCGTCCCGCCGCCTGTCACCAGTCGACGACGGAGCCGTCGTCGGCGTCGTAGCTTTCTGGGTTCCTCCAGTCGTGGCCGATCTTGTCGGCCATGGCCTTTTCGTCCAGTTCGATGCCCAGTCCGGGGCCGGTAGGCAGGTCCAGGTAGCCTTCCCGCAGCGCGAACGGTTTCTTCAGGTAGCCCTCGCCCAGGCTGACCTGCTCCTGGCAGAGGAAGTTGGGGATGGAGGCGGCAATCTGGACGCCGGCGGCCAGCGAGATGGGCCCCAGGGGGTTATGAGGCGCGATCGAGGCGTAGTAGGCCTCGGCCATGCCGGCGATGAGCCGCACCTCGGTGATGCCGCCGGCGTGGCAGAGGTCGGGCTGCAGGATGGTCGCCGCTCTCTTCTCCAGCACCTCGCGGAAACCCCACTTGGTGAAGACCCGCTCGCCGGTGGCGATGGGGATGTGAGTGCCGCGGGCGATCTCGGCCATCACGTCGTGGTTCTGCGCCTGGCAGGGCTCCTCGACGAACATGGGCTGCTGAGGCTCCAGCGCCTTGATCAGCACCTTGGCCAGCGCCGGGCTTACTTTCCCGTGGAAATCAATGGCGATGTCCACCTCCTTGCCGCCTGCGTGCCGCAGCGCGGCGAAGTTCTCCGCGATGTGCTCCACCTCGCTCAGCGTTTCCACGTAGCGCGGGTAGCGGCGCTGCTTTCCCACCGGCCCGGTCTTGAAGGCGGTGAAGCCCTGGGCCATCTTCTGCCGTATTTGCTCGGGAGTGCTGGCGTGGGCGTAGACGCGCACGCGATGGCGCGTGGGGCCGCCCAGCAGCTCGTAAACCGGCGCGCCCAGGGCCTTGCCCTTGATGTCCCACAGCGCCATGTCTATGCCGCTCAGGGCGCTGGTCAAGATCGGGCCACCCCGGTAGAACGCGTGGCGGTAGATGGCCTGCCAGTGGTGCACGACCTGGCGGGGATCCTTGCCCACCAGGTAAGGCTCAATCTCCTTGACCGCGGTGGCGCAGGTCAGCGCCCGGCCCTCGGTGATCGGCTCGCCCAGTCCCACAATGCCGGCGCTGGTGTGCACCTTGAGAAAGAGCCAGCGGGGCTTGACCAGCAACGTTTCCAGCTTCGTGATTCGCAGCTTGTCTCTTGCGGTAATGGGCGCCTCTTGGGCGGCGCGTTCCTGGGCCGAGGTCTGGGCGCGACCCAACGCGGCCAGGCCCAGCCCGGCAAAAGCGCCGGCGATGGCCCGGCGGCTGATTCGGTTCTCCATGGGTCCTCCTTTCCGTGTTGAAACAGCGGCTCGTTTGTCATTCCGAGCCAGGCGATCCCGCCGCGCGGGATGCTTCTCAAACTCGCTGGCTTACTGGACAAGCATCCCGCCTACTAGTGTGCTGTCCCAGAATTAAGTTGTCATTCCAGCGCAGTCCCACATGCCGTTCGCGGCACCCTGAAACCATGGAAATGTGGCGGGCGGGTGACGTGCGCTCCCTCACGGTCGCGCCTCGGATTTCCGGAAGCGCGCCGCCAATCAGAGGCGCGATCCCGCAGGGCGGGAGAGCGCACCTTCGCCGCGTCTGCCGTGTAGGGGCGCTGCTTGCCCGAATTCGGGCTTGCCCGAATTCGGGCTTGCCCGAATTCGGGCTTGCTGCGCCCGCCGGCCAAAACGCACCGCCGGTGCCCTCGGGTGGAATTTTCAGCGCAGCGAGGAATCTGCTGTTTGTCGTTGTGCATAAAGCAGATCCCCCGCTTCGCTGGGATGACAGGTGTAAAGGCATTTCTGAGACAGCACCCTAGCGGGATCGGGCCGATCCCGCGAAGCGGGGGCCTCGGCCCTCGGAACGACAGGCTGGCAGGGTTTTCCAGCATCCTGTTACGCGGAGGGTTCGTAGGACGGCTTGCCCGGGATGCGCGCGCGCAGGCTGAGCAGGAGCTTGCCGCAGGTGATGTAGAGCGTGCGCCAGTCCGCTCCGCCGAAGGTGCAGTTGGTGATGGTGTCTTCCGGGGTCTCGATGAAAGCCAGCAGCCTGCCCTGCGGCGAGATAACGTGGATGCCCGGGCGGGTGTCCAGTGTTTCACTGGTGCCGCGGGTGCGGTGGAGGCCGGCGGCCACGTAAAGGTTGCCCTCCGCGTCCACCGCCATGCCGTCGCCGCTTCGCCCGGGGTAGAAGTCATAGAGCAGGCGCTCGTTTCCTACTGTGCCGTTCGGCTTCAGCTCGTAGGCGCGGATGCGGCGGGCGCGGTTGAGCCGGCCGTCGGCGTCAATCAGGTAGAGGATGCGATCGTCCGGACAAACAGCGATCCCGTTGGGCATGTCAATGGCGGGCCAGGCCAGGATGCGCGAAACCGAGCCGTTCGGGTCAATGCGATAAACGGCGTTGACGTTGCCAACTTTGGGGTCTGTGTTGGCCAGGCGCGAGGTGAAATAGATTCGCCCCCGCCCATCAATATCCAGGTCGTTGGGCGCCCCCAGCGGCTTGCCCTGGTAACCGTCGGCGAGAACGGTGGCCTGCCCGGATTTCATGTCGGCGCGGGTCACGCGCCCGCCGCCTTCACAGGCCAGCAGGCAACCCTGCCGGTCGAATCGCAGCCCGTTGGCCTGGTTGCTCCTCTCGCGGAACACCTCCAGCCTCTTCTGCCGGGGGTCCCACTTCAGAATGCGGTCGGCGGGCATGTTGGTGAAGAAGACGTTGCCCTGGCGGTCCGCGGCCGGACCCTCCAAGAACGCCGTCTGGGTTTCGGTGCGAGGCTGGAGTTCCACGAAGTAGCGGCCCGCTTCCAGCCCTGCGTAGCGCGCGCCAGCCGGCGCGGCGGGGCGGGGCGGCAGGCCGGGCGCCGCCTGGAACGTGGTCCGCAGGAAGGCCACCACCCTCGGGACCGCGCTGCGCACCTCTTCACCCGGCCCCGACGCGCCCTTTCCCGGTTCATAGACCACATCGAGGAAGCCGGGGTAATGGACAGCCTGCAGGATGTCCCGGACCTTAACGTAATTGATCGCCGGTTCAGAGCCATCGGGACGCGGGTTGTAGAACTTGACGCGGACATGGCGGGCCAGGGAAGCCGTCTGCCGCATGCTCTCCAGGAAGTCCAGGTTCAATTCCGAGGCGGATCCCGGAGGGGCAAGAATGCCCGTCCTCATCGGCCCGCTGGCGCCCGGCGAACCGGCGAACTGCCCGGTGTCGAGCACGAACGCCAGGTTCGGGTGAGCGACTTTCTGCATGAAGCGGAGAACCTCGTCACCGGTTCGGACCAGCGCGCCGTGGTTGTGGTTCTGCAACCCGACGGTGACGGCGGCCTGGGCGGCTTCGTCGCAGACCTGGCGCACGGCCGCGACCGCGCGGTCGAAGGCGTTCTGCCGCTCGCCCTCGGCGGGCGGCGAACCGGCGAACACGCGCAGCAGGGGCGCGCCCAGCAGGGCGGCCACGCCGATCGCCACGCGGGCCTTGCGCATCTCCTCCTCGTGCTGTTCCTTCGGCCGCCCGAAGTTGGTGGTCACCGCGAACATCGCGACTGAGAGGCCGTGGTCCAGGTAGGCGCGCCGCACCTGCTTCAGGTAGTCGGGCTCAGTGCTCGCCAGGTTCGCCAGGTGCAGGCTGGCTCCTTCCAGGCCCAGTTCCCGGCACAGCATCAGGAACTGGAGAATGTCCATCCGTCCGGAGGAGAGCAGTTCCGAGTAGTTCAGTGAATAGTTGCTGATCTTCATGGCTTGCGGCTGGTCAGGTTTCGACCTGGCGGAGGGCGGCGTTCCAGCGCAGGCGGCGTCCCGCCCGCAGCGCCTCCATGGCCATCGAGAGTACGATGTTGGTCGCCTGTCCCATCTCCACGGTGGCGTTGGGGTCGCGGCGCGACCGCACGCACTCCAGGAAGTTCTGGACGTGCGCGGTAGTGGCGGAGCCGAAGCTGCCCGGCCGCCGCTGCTCGACTGCGGGTTTCATCTCGATGGCGTTGCTCTCCGGGTACAAGGCGAAGGATTCGCGGCCCACATCGAAGCGCGCCTTGTTCCCGTGGAACTGCTTCATCTGGTCGTGGAAGGGGTTGTAGCGCATGGCCTTATAGCCGACCGTAAACACCGCCAGGTAGTTCTCGGGATATTCCACCGACATCGAGGTCGTCTCCGGGACCTCGGCGCCTTCCAGGTTCACCCGCCCGGCCGAGCAGGTGACGGCCAGCGGCTGGGTGGAGTTCATGAACCAGTGGATGGCGTCAATGACGTGGGCGGCCTGGCCAACCATCAGGCCCCCGGAGTAGTCCCAGAAGTAATACCAGTTGAAGAAGCGCCGGGGATCCAGCTCGCGGCGGGGAGCGGGTCCCAGCCATTGCTCCCAATCGAGCTTCCCGGCCAGCTCCCTGCTTGCCAGCCCCTTCTGGTGGTTCAACCACCAGGCGTTCACCAGGCGCACCTCGCCCAATGCGCCCGACTCCATCACCTTCTTGGCCTGCTGGAACAGTTCGAAGCTGCGACGCTGGGTGCCGACCTGCACCACCCGCCGGCTGCGGCGCACCGCCTCCACGATGCGGAACCCCTCGGGGATGGCGTGCGCCAGCGGCTTCTCCACGTAAACATCCTTGCCCGCCTCCACCGCATCAATGACCATCTGCGCGTGCCAGTGGTCGGGCGTGGCCACGATCACCGCATCCAGCGACTTGTCCTCGAGCAGCCGCTTGTAATTGCCGTAACCCCTGGCCCCCTCGGAAGCGGCCTGCAGGCCGGCATCCAGGTTCGGCGAGTAGACATCGGCGACCGCGGCCACCTCGGCGCCCGACTGCTTGAACTCCTGGGTCAGCAACCGGCCGCGGCCTCCGCTGCCGATCACGCCCACCCGGATGCGGTCGTTGGCCCCCAGAACCAGGCGCCCGGAAACGGCGGAGGCGAGTAGAAATGTGCGACGGTTCATAGTGGCTCGAAAGTTTACACCAAACTGATTGCTGACAGATCTCGTGCACTCTCCGCCGCCGCGGGTCGCGCCTGGGTTTCTTCCCATGGCTGGCGGATGCTGCTCGACTTTCCCTTTGTGGGCAGCCGGTGTTAGGCTGGAGCCGGATGAACGTCCTCTTTCTCTGCACCGCCAATTCGGCACGCAGCCAGATGGCAGAAGGCTTGCTCCGCTCGCTGGCGCCGGCCGGCTGGGAGGTGGCCAGCGCCGGTACACGGCCGCTTACACCCTCCAGGTCGGGGCTCGGGCGACGGAGGGGGAAATCGTGCTTGCCGGGGGTGCGAGGCCGCGTTACGATAGGCGCAGAAACGAATCGAGGGGTGGGCTTCTTCAAAGGGTGTTGTTCGCAGCCCTGAGGCCTCCGGTGGGAACTTCGCCATGAGAACCAATCCATGACGGCGAAGCGCATGCTGGCGCAGCTTCGAGCGGTGGCGATGATACTGGCCCTTGCCGCCGCGCTCGACGCACAGCAGACCGCAGCGCCCAAGTCGGCCGCGCCCCCTTCGCAGCCGGCGAGCGCCGAAATGCAACCGGCGGCGCCCAGGGACGCCGCACCCCAACAGCCGCGCCCGCTCACCGTCGGCGGGAAGTTGCGGTACGGCATGGAAAAGGGCTTTGGGCCGGGCTCCATCGTGACTTCGTTCCTGGCAGCCGGCTACCAGCAGGCTTTCAACCATAACGAGGGCTTCGGGCAGGGCGCAGAAGGGTACTTCAACCGGGCCGGGTCAAACTACGGGAACAACGCGATCAAGGGTGTGGTAGGCTCTTTTGCTCTGGCCAGCATCTTTCACAGGACCCGCGGTATTTCCGGTCCGGCCATTCGTCCTTCGCGCCTCGACTGGGGCATGCCGTGAGCCGGGTGTTAGTGGCGCGGGGTGACAACGGCCAGGCGCAGTTCAACATCTCCAAGGTTGCAGGAGCAGTGAGCGCCGGGCTCATCTCGACCCGCTGGTATCAGCCCCCCGATGACACCGTGGGCCGGGGGTTCGGGCGAGCCGGCGTTTCCCTGGCTGTCTCGGCGGTCACCAACGTGCTGCGGGAGTTCTGGCCGGACATCCGCCGCAAGCTCCATCACTGAACGGAGGCGCAGGGCCGCCAGCCTCGGCGGGAGTGGTGGCTCTATCCAGTTGGCAGGAGCAAGTGCGCACCTCTGGTGAGATTACCCATGGGAGCAGGAACAGCACCGACCGAGTGGGCCGTGGAGCAACTGCAGCGCCAGTTGCAGGAGGCCACCGCCGCACTTGAGCGGGCGCGGGAGGAACTGGTGCAGCGCGAACGCCTGGCACTGGTCGGGCAGATCGCCGTCGGCATCGGCCACGAACTCCGGCAGCCGCTCAGCATCATCAGCCACCTGGCCTATTGCCTGCGGCTTCTCTGTGGTCCGCAGGAAGGGGGCGGCGCCGAAAAGGAGTCTTCCGTTCGGGCCTGCTCCATCCGCGAACACCTGGACCGGCTGGAATTGCAGGTCGCATTGGCCAACCGGGTCATCTCCAATCTGCTCGACTACGCCCGCAGCCAGCAGGCGGAGCGGCGGCCTGTGGACCTGAACTGCCTGGTCCAGGAGCACGGCCGGCAGTTCGAGGTGCCGGGAAACATTCGCCTGCGAATAGAATTGGCGCCGGGACTGGCACCGGTGCTGGCTGACCCCCTGCACCTGGAGCGCGTCCTCCTCAACCTGGTGACCAACTCCCTGCAGACGATGGAAGCGACCGGCGGGGAGTTGCGCCTGCGCACCTATGCCGAGGGCCAGCAGGTGGTGCTTGGGGTTGGCGACACCGGCCCGGGTATCCCCGAGGAGCTACGCGAAAAGATCTTCCAACCCATGTTCAGCACCAGGTCGTCGGGACTGGGGCTCGGCCTGGCGCTAACCCGGCAACTGGTCGAGGCCAACGGGGGCGAGATCAGCTTCAGTTCCCAGCCCGGCGTTGGCACTACCTTCCTTGTCCGTCTTCCCGTGGCCAGCCGGTAGCGCCTTCCGCGCTCCGTCTCCCGGATTGCCGACTGTGCCCCGATCCGTCCGTAAGGCCGGGACACGGCCCGGATCGCTGCAGCGCTGAGC
>CAYVGN010000094.1:7650-9340 GCA_964451215.1 uncultured Acidobacteriota bacterium | reverse complement strand
TGCGGCTTTCGTGGCCGCAGGGGTGGGGTGGAATTAATGGGACACGGCACTAGCAGGTCGGAGTCATTCCTGGATGGACAGAGGGCACAAGTTCTTTTCCGAGCATTACGGGGTGAGCGAGCGCGACCTGGAGCGCTACCTGGCCGAGGCGCTGGCCGCCGGGGGCGACTACGCCGACCTCTACTTCGAATACCGGGCGACAACCTCTATCAGCCTGGACGAGTCACTGGTGAAAGGGGCCACCGAGGGGGTTTCGGTGGGCTGCGGCGTGCGGGTGATTGCCGGCGAGAAAACCGGCTATGCCTCCACGGATGACCTGGCCGCGGAGAGCATCCGGCAGGCGGCGAGGATCGCCGCCCACATCGCCGGCGGCCCGGCCCGGGTGAGCACGGTGCGCTTGGCGGAAGCCACTCTGGGCCGCAACCTGTACCCGGTGGTGAGGGCGCCGACCGACGTGGAGGCGGCGCCAAAGATGGAGCTGGTGCTACGCGCCGACCGAGCGGCCCGCGCCTACGACCCGCGCATCGTCGAGGTCCGCGTGGGCTATGCCGACGAGGTGCGCTACGTGCTCATCGCCGCCTCCGACGGCCGCCTGGTGAGCGACTTCCGCCCCCTGGCCCGCCTCACTGTCTTCTGCCTGGCCAGCCAGAAGGGCATCACTCAGCGCGGCCAGAGTGGCGGCGGTGGCCGCGTGGAGCTGGAGTTCTTTGAGCGCGACAAGACGCCGGAGCATTTCGCACGGGAAGCGGCCCGCCAGGCGGTGGTCCAACTGGAAGCCACGGAGGCTCCCGCCGGCGAGATGACCGTGGTGCTGGGACCCGGCTGGCCCGGCATCCTGCTGCATGAGGCGGTGGGGCACGGCCTGGAGGCCGATTTCAACCGCAAGGGAACCTCCGCCTTCAGCGGCCGGATCGGGCAGCGCGTGGCCAGCGACCGGGTGAGCGTGGTGGACGACGGGACCATCCCCGCACGCCGCGGCTCGCTCAACGTGGACGACGAAGGCTCGCCCACCAACCGCACCGTGCTCATCGAGAACGGTGTTCTCAAGGGTTACCTCCAGGACAAGCTGAGCGCCCGGCTGCTGGCCGCCCCGCTGACCGGCAACGGCCGCCGCCAGGGCTACGACTACATGCCCATGCCACGCATGACCAACACCTACATGCTGGAAGGCGACAGCGACCCCGAGGACATCATCGGCTCGGTTGGCCGCGGGCTGTACGCCGTCAGCTTCGGCGGCGGACAGGTGGACATCACCAGCGGCAAGTTCGTCTTCTCGGCCTCGGAGGCCTACCTGATCGAGGGCGGCCGCCGGACTCGCCCGGTGCGCAATGCCACGCTGATGGGCAACGGCCCCGACGTGCTGATGCGCGTTTCCATGGTCGGGAACAACCTGAAGCTGGACGAGGGTATCGGCTCCTGTGGCAAGGACGGGCAGACGGTGCCGGTCGGCGTCGGCATCCCCACCATCCGCGTGGACCGGCTCACCGTCGGCGGCACCGCTGAATTACAGGCTGCAGAGTTCAGGCCGCAGGCTTCAGGCCTTCCTCAATAGAAGGGTGCTGAAAAAGCGCCCGCGAGGGGCTCTGTAGCGCCGGCATCTTGCCGGCCCTTGTTGAAATTAAAGGCATTGCCGGCTGGAAGCCAGCGCTACCTCATGCCGTGCAAGGACTTTTTCAGCGCCCTGTTAGAG
>CAYVGN010000094.1:0-7550 GCA_964451215.1 uncultured Acidobacteriota bacterium | reverse complement strand
CTGAAGCCTGAAGCCTTGCCACTCGAAGCCCGCGGCCCCAAGGGAGGCAGTTTGAATGGAGGACCTGGAGAAACTGGCGGTTGAGGTGGTGGAGCGCGCCCTGCGCGCGGGGGCCACTGCCGCCGAATGCCTGGTGCGCGAAGGCCGCGACTTCTCCGTCACCGTGCGGCTGGACGAAGTCGAGACGCTGAAGCAGGCCGCCTCCAAGGGCCTCGGGGTGCGGGCGCTGGTGGGTGATCGTTCGGCCAGCAGCTACACCTCGGATTTTTCCAGCGAGGGTATCGGCCGGCTGCTCCGCCATGCGCTCACCATGGCGGGCTACACCTCCGAAGACCCGCTGAACGGCCTGCCGGAACCGGAGGTGCTCGGACAAACCGCGGGGGACCTGAAGCTGTACTGGGAGGACGTGGAGGCGCTGCCGGTCGAGCAGCGGATCGAAGTGGCGCGGAGGGGGGAGCGGGCGGCGCGGGGCGCCGATCCGCGCATCCGTAACTCGGAGGGCGCCTGTTTTGAGGCCGCCACCGGCCGGCGTATCCTGGCTAATTCCCGCGGCTTCCTCGGCCAATACCGGCGCTCCTACTGCAGCCTCAGCGTGGTGCCCATCGCCGTAGCCAACGGCGGCATGCAGCGCGACTACTGGTACTCGGCGTCGCGGAGCCTGGCCGGCCTTCAGGACGCCGAGCAGGTGGGGCGCATCGCCGCCGGGCGGGCACTGCGCCGCCTCGGCGCACGCAAGATGGAAACCTGCCGTGTGCCGGTGGTCTTTGACCCCCTGGCGGCCGCCACTCTGCTCGGCAACCTGTGCGAAGCAGTGAATGGCGATGCTGTCTATCGGGGCGCCAGCTTCCTGGCCAAGCTGTTGGGCGAGCCGGTCGCCTCGCCCCACTTCACCCTGGTTGATGACGGCACGCTGCCCGGCGGCCTGGGAACCTCCCCGTTCGATGATGAAGGAGTGGCCACGCGGCGCACGGTGGTGATCGAGCAGGGCCTGCTGCGCAGCTTCCTGCTCAACACCTATACGGGGCGCAAGCTGAACCTGCGCACCACGGGAAACGCCGCGCGCGGCCTGGCCGGCAACGCCGGCGTCGGCCCCGGCAACTTCTACCTGCTGCCCGGCCCGCACTCGCCCCAGCAGCTCATCGGCTCGGTTCCCCGCGGCTTCTACGTCACCGAGTTGATCGGGTTCGGGGTGAATCTGGTCACCGGCGACTACTCACGCGGCGCCGCCGGCCTGTGGATTGAAAACGGCGAGCTGGCTTACCCGGTTGAGGAAGTGACGATCGCCGGAAACCTGCGGGAGATGTTGCGCGGGGTGGAGATGATCGCTAACGACCTGGAGTTCCGTAGCGCCATTGCCTCGCCCACCTTGAAGATCTCCGAGATGACCGTGGCCGGGCGGTAAGAACAGCACGTAGGTCGCGGTGGCGGCTTCAGGTCGCCCGCCCTGGCGTGCTATGGTACCGGGCGCAGGCAAGCAGCAAGGCTGCCCCTACAGAGAAATGCAGCGAGTTGCCCTTTTCTGCGTCTTCTGTCTTATGGCCCTGCTGGCAGCCGGCTGCCGGTCGCGGACGGAACTCACGCCCGAACAGGTCGCCGCTTATTCCCGCCAGATTGTTTTTTCGAACTACCGCCTCAGCGCCGCCGAAAGCCTGGTGCAGCAGACCATCTACCACATTGACGCAGTGGTGAAGAACGGAACGGACCGGCCGATCGCGGTGCTGGAGGCGAAGGCCGTCTTTCGCGACGTGAACCGGCAGGTGGTCCTGCGCGAATTCGTGCGCATTGTACGCGCCTACGAGGCGCCGCTTGCGCCCGGCCAATCCCGCAAGTTCCGCATGGCCTTCGAGAACATTCCCGTGGCCTGGAACCACGTCGCCCCCGAACTGGAGATCACCCGCTTGGTGGTGGAATAGGCTGGGGCTCCACGCTCAGCGGCCGAAACTGAGGCGGCGGGCCAGGAGCTGCGGCAGGCCGGCATCCAGCATCTTCCGCTGCGTGGATTCAACTTCGTAGGGGACGCGCCAGTATTCCACCGCGTCCCGACCCTCGTCCTTCAAGTAAACGGCGAAGGCAGCCCGGGCGTCGCCGTCCCGCGGCTGACCGACCGATCCCGGGTTCACCAGGTACTGCTCGCGCTCCCGCAGTTCCAGCGTGTAGGCAGCGACTCCTCTTGGAAAAGACGGTTCGATGGGCTCGACGGACCCGCCGGGCAGCCGCACAAAGCCCCCTTGCAGGTGCGTGTGCCCGAAGAACGCCAGTTGGTAGTTGAGCAGGGGAAAGTCCAGGCCCGCATCCTGCGGCACGAACAGATACTCGTCCTCGTCTCGAATGGAGCCGTGCACCAGGTGGAAGTCCCCGACCCGGATGGGGCCCGAGGGCAAGGCCCGCAGGTATTCGAGGTTCTCGACGGTGAGCTGCTGGCGCGTCCAGAAAGCCGCCGAGCGCGCCACCAGGTTGAACTCTTCGGCCCCGCTGATTCCACAGCACGCCTTGTCGTGGTTGCCGCGCACCACCACCGCCACATTCTCCCGCGCCCATTCCACCACGGCGTTGGGGTCGGGGCCGTAGCCCACCAGGTCCCCGCAACACACCACCTGGTCGCAGCCGTCTCGGGCCACGGCCAGCACCGCCCGCAGGGCCTCCAGGTTCCCGTGAATATCGCTGAGGATGAGATAGCGCATGGTCGCGGCCGACCCGCGTGAGCGGCCATTATACCTGCCCACATTGGCCACGCGGGCAGCCCCTTGACATTTCGGCTATTTCCGCTACAATCAGCAGATTAGATCAGTAGATTAGCCTCCCCGCACGGTTCCCGTAGTAAAGCTGTGAGGGAGCTTTGTTGTCATGTGGATTACGGTTGAAGAGCTTCGGGAGCACGCTGTCAGGTTCGACGAGTCCTTCGCGCCGGGCACCATTGACTACCTGACCGAGGGCCTGCAGCAGTTGAGGCCCCTAAAGATTCGCGGCTCCGCCAGCCTGCTGGGCGCCGAAATCGAGATCCGGGGCGCGCTGGCGACAGCGATAGGGTACCAGTGCGCGCGCTGCCTGGATCCGGTGGAACACGCAGTGGACCTGAAGTTCGACCTGGTGTACCGGCCGATCACCAGCATTACCCGCGGCGATGAGTTTGAGGTGCCACATGGCGAGGAGGAGATTGGGTTCTACCATGAAGGCCGCCTGTTGCTGGAAGACGTTGCCAAGGAGCAGGTGCTGCTGTCGCTCCCCATGAAGGTGCTGTGCAGCCCGGACTGCCGGGGTCTCTGCCCGGTCTGCGGCATCAACCTGAACCGCGAGACCTGCACCTGCGCCAGGCGCACCGATCCGCGTTGGGGAGGCCTGCGGGAGTAGGTAGGCCCGATCTTTTTTTGAAAGTCTGCAGAGGCAGGAGGAAACGATGCCCAATCCGAAACGACGCCATTCCAAGCGCCGCAAGAACAACCGGCGCGCTCACCACTACCTGACGGCGCACGCGCTGATCGAGTGCCCCAACTGCCACGAACAAAAATTACCGCATCGCGCCTGCCCGCATTGCGGTTACTATAAGGGCCGCGAAATCGTGGAAGTCGCAGCGGAGTAGACGTGGGGACGAGTGTACCCATCATAGCCATTGACGCCATGGGGAGCGAGCAGGCGCCCCGCCCGGAGGTGGAGGGCGGGCTCCAGGCCGCCCGGGAACTCGGTGTGCGCGCGTTGCTGGTGGGGCGCGAGGAGCTGTTGCGCAGGGAACTGGCCCGCCATCCACACCACGGCCTGCCGGTCGAGATCGTCCACGCCAGCGAAGTCATCACCATGGGGGACAAGGCCGCCAAGTCCGTCCGCCAGAAGCGAGACAGCTCCATCCGGGTGGCAGCGCGGCTGGTGCGCGACGGGCGGGCCGACGGCCTGGTCAGCGCCGGCAACACCGGCGCGGTGATGGCCACCGTCAAGATCGTGCTGGGGGCCCTGCCCCGGGTGGACCGGCCGGCGCTGGCCGGCGTCTTTCCCACCTCCAAGGGAACGGCCGCGGTCATGATTGACGTGGGCGCCAACGTGGATTGCAAGCCCCACCACTTGGAGCAGTTCGCGGTGATGGGCGAGGTTTACTCCCGCGCCATCTTCGGCATCGCCCGTCCGCGCGTCGGCCTGCTCTCCATCGGCGCCGAAGAGAGCAAGGGCAACGAGCTGACTCGCGAAGCCTACCCCCTGCTGGAGCGGCTGCCGCTGAACTTCTGTGGCAACGTCGAGGGCCACGACCTGTACAACGGCAAGATGGACGTGATCGTCTGCGACGGCTTCATTGGCAACGTGGCCCTGAAGATCAGCGAAGGCCTGGTGGAGACAGTCAGGTACATGCTGAAAGACGCACTGTCGAGCACCATCAGCGCCAAGGTCGGCTACGTCCTCAGCCACCGGGCCTACGCCGACCTCAAGAGGCGCCTGGACTACTCCGAGTACGGCGGGGCGCCCCTGCTAGGCGTCAAGGGCGTGTGCATCATCTGCCATGGCAACTCCAACGCCAACGCCATCAAGAACGCCGTCCGGGTGGCGGCCGAATTCCACAAGCGGCGCATCAACGAGCGCATTGAAGCGGAGCTGGCGGTGGTGAAGGGCAGGCTGGGGGCCGCCCGGCTCGGCGACCCCAAGTAGCCGGCCAGGATCATGCCCAAAATCGCCTTCCTGTTCCCGGGGCAAGCCTCCCAGTATCCCGGCATGGGCCGGGAACTGGCCGAGCGCTATCCCCAGGCCCGCGCGGTGTTCGAGGAAGCGGACCGCGCCCTGGGCTTCTCCCTTTCCGAGCTGTGCTTCCAGGGGCCGGAAGAGGAGCTCGTGCTCACCGAAAACACCCAGCCCGCCATCCTTACCTGCTCGATTGCCGCCTTCCGCGTGCTGGAGCGCCACGGCGTGCTGCCCGACTACGCGGCCGGGCACAGCCTGGGCGAATATTCCGCTCTGGTGGCGGCGGGCGCGCTTTCCTTCGCCGACGCGCTGCGCACGGTGCGCCGGCGCGGCCGGTACATGCAGGAGGCGGTGCCGGTAGGAACCGGCGCCATGGCAGCCATCACCCGCATGCCGCTGGCCGCGGTGGAGCAAGTGTGCCGCGAGGCGGCACAGGGCGAGGTGGTCGCGCCGGCAAACATCAACTCGCCCGAGCAGATCGTAATTTCCGGGCACGCCGGCGCCGTCGGCCGGGCGGTGGAGCTGGCCAGGCAGCGCGGCGCCCGGCGCGCCCTGCTGCTGCCGGTCAGCGCACCGTTCCATTGCGCGCTGATGAAGCCGGCGCAGCAGCGGCTGGCCGCCGACCTCCAGAGGTTGGAGTTCCGCGACCTGCGTTTCCCCCTGGTCAACAACCTGGGCGCTCAGCTCGTCCGCAGTGGTGAGCAGGCCCGGGCCGGACTGATCGGCCAGGTGTCGGCGCCGGTGCTGTGGGAGCAGTCCCTCCGCCGGCTCATCTCGCTGGGCGCCAGCCTCTTTGTGGAGGTGGGGCCGGGCAAGGTGCTTTCCGGCCTGCTCCGGCAGGTTGATTCCTCGCTGGCGGCCCTCCCGGTGCAGGATGAAGCCAGCCTGGCCGCCGCCCTGCAGGCCCTGGAGAGCCTCAAGACCAAAGGAGAGACGGCATGAAAGGCCGAGTGGCATTTGTTCCCGGAGCGGCACAGGGCATCGGGCGCGCCTGCGCCCTGGCGCTGGCCGAAGACGGCGCCCGCCTGGTGCTCGCCGACATCAACCAGGAAGGGCTCGAGGGCGTGGCAAAGGAAGTGGAGGGCTGCGGAAGCGAGGCCCTGGCCGTGCCCATGAACGTGGCCGACGCCGCCCAGGTCCAGGCCGCCTTTGAGCAGGCCCGGCAGCGCTTCGAGAAGGTGGACATCCTGGTGAACAACGCCGGCATCACCCGCGACCAGTTGCTGGTGCGGATGAAGCGTGAGGACTGGGACACGGTGCTGGCCGTCAACCTCACCGGCGCCTATGTCTGCATTCAGCAGGCGCTGCCGGGGATGATGCGGCAGCGCTACGGGCGCATCGTCAACATCGCCTCGGTGGTGGCGCGCATGGGCAACGCCGGTCAGGCCAACTACATCGCCTCCAAGGCGGGCATCATCGGGCTGACCAAGGCGGTGGCGCAGGAGGTGGCCTCGCGCAATATCACCGTGAACGCCGTGGCCCCCGGCTTCATCGCCACGCCGATGACCGAGAAGCTCAGCGAGCAGGCGCGCGAACGGCTGCTTGAGCGTGTGCCACTGGGCCGCATGGGCAGCGACCGCGAGGTGGCCGTCGCCGTGCGCTTCCTGGCCTCCGAGGAGGCCGGCTACATCACCGGGCACGTGCTGGATGTCAACGGCGGCATGTATATGGCCTAGTACCGTGACCAGCAAGTTTCGAGGTTTTGCAGAGCCAGCCAGTCACGGAAAGCGCGACCGGGGAGGCATCCCCCAGAGCCGCAAAACTAGCTGGTCACGGCACTAGTACCGTGACCGCTTAGTTTCTTCCCTTGAGTACGGTCGTGAAGACTGCGCGCACACAGGGATAGAGGGCGTCATCGGGTAGAAATCAGGCGGTCACGGCACTAGTGCCGTGACCAGTTGAAAAGGTGATCCCGCAAAGCGGGATAGCGCCGGCATCTCGCCCGCGTACTGCCGGGGGCCGCCGAGACGGCGGCGCTACAAACAGCTGCAACGAGATCAACTGGTCACGGCACTAGCAGCGAACCGTGGGCGCGACCTGCGGTCCGTCCCGCGAGCGGCCTGGAGACGGCCCCTGCGTCGCTGGCCAATGGGCCGAGTTCGCCCCCTACACCTGGGCCGCTGGTTATGCTAAGAATGATGGTTTCCTTGCTTCCGCGTGTGAGTTATCCAGAGGAGGAGGAGTAGCAGAATGGCATCGGTCGAGGAACGGGTGAAGCAGATCATCGTCGAACAGCTCGGTGTGGACGAGGCTGAGGTGACGCCGACCGCCTCTTTCGTGGACGACCTGGGCGCCGACTCGCTGGATACGGTGGAACTGGTCATGGCCTTCGAGGAGGCGTTTGAGATCGAGATCCCCGACGAAGACGCCGAGAAGATCTCCACCGTGAAGGACGCCATCGATTACATTCAGGCGCACGTCAAGGCGTAGGCGGGGCCGGGCGCATGCCGGCCGGCAACGGGCGGGCGGCAGGCCGGCACGGGCTGCGACGCTGGGCATGAGGATCGCATGGCACACAGGGTAGTCATCACGGGGGTGGGGCTGATGTCCCCGGTCGGCCTGGGTACCGAACAGACCTGGCAGGCGCTGCTGGCGGGCAAGAGCGGAGTGTCACGCATCACCCACTTCGACGCCTCAAACTTCGCCTGCCAGATTGCCGCCGAGCTGAAGGGGTTCGACCCGCTGAACTGGATCGAGAAGAAAGAGGCCCGCAAGATGGGTCGCTTCATTCACATCGCCATCGCCGCCGGCGACGAGGCGCTGAAAGCGGCGGGGCTCCAGATCACCGGGGAGATCTGCGAGCGGGTGGGCGTGTATGTGGCCTCCGGCATCGGCGGATTCGACATCATCGAGCGGGAGCACAAGGCGCTGTTGGAAGGCGGGCCGCGCAGGAT
>CAYVGN010000093.1:2511-9370 GCA_964451215.1 uncultured Acidobacteriota bacterium | reverse complement strand
CATCTATGCGCAGGTGATTGACGATTCCCAGGGGCGCACGCTGGCCGCGGCCAGCTCGGCTGAGAAGGCCGGTGGCGGCGGGGGCAACCTGGCTGGCGCCCGCCAAATCGGCAAGCTCATCGCCGAGCGGGCGCTGTCCCGGGGCATCACCCAGGTGGTGTTCGACCGCGGCGGCTACCAGTATCACGGCCGGGTGAAGGCCCTGGCCGACGCCGCCCGGGAAGCGGGATTGAAGTTTTGACTTCGCTGCCGGGACGCAGACAGTCGAGAGAAGCAACGCTCTACCGTCAGTGTTTCTTTGCGTCGTGGCGGTGAATTCCGAGGAGAGTGATTTTGGCCAGTCCGGCAAAAAGGATCGATCCGGCCTCCCTTACGCTGAAGGACCAGGTGGTCGCCATCAATCGGGTCACCAAGGTGGTCAAGGGAGGAAAGAACCTGAGTTTCAGCGCGCTGGTGGTGGTGGGCGACCCCGAGCAGCACATCGTCGGCTACGGCACCGGCAAGGCGCGTGAGGTGCCGGCAGCCATCCGCAAGGGGATCGAGGCTGCCAAGAAGAACCTGGTGAAGGTGCATGTGGCTCAGACCACCATCCCGCACGCGGTGCTGGGGCGCTTCGGCGCCGGGCAGGTGCTGCTGAAGCCCGCGCCGGAAGGCACCGGGGTGATCGCGGGCGGTCCGGTGCGCGCGGTGGTGCAGGCCGCCGGCATCCCTAACGTCCTGACCAAGTCCATCGGCTCGGCCAATCCCCACAACGTGGTGAAGGCCGCCATGGACGCGCTGCTGCAGTTGCGGGACCGCGAGCAGGTGGCCCAGGCCCGCGGCAAGTCGCCGGGGGAACTGTAGAGATTGATTCATTGACGATTGAATCGTGGAGAATTCAACGGCGGGGCTGGCTCTCCAGTCGTCAATACCTTTGAGGGCCGCGCAAGAATGGCCAAAGAAGAGAAGAAGATTCGGATCCGGCAGGTGCGCAGCGGCATCGGGGCGCCGGAAAAGCAGAAGCGGGTGTTGCGGGGGCTGGGATTCAAGCGCTTGAACCAGGTGGTGGAGCGGCCCGACACCCCGGCCATCCGTGGCATGATTTTCCAGGTGAAGCACCTGGTGGAGGTGCTAGAGTAAGCCATGAATCTGAGTGAATTGCGCCCGCCCAAGGGGCAGGTGCACAAGCCCAAACGGGTGGGGCGCGGCATGGGCTCGGGCCTGGGCAGGACCGCCGGGCGGGGTGACAAGGGGCAGCGCTCGCGCAGCGGCTTCCGCCAGATGCGCGGCTTCGAGGGCGGGCAGATGCCGCTGCACCGCCGCCTGCCCAAGCGCGGGTTTCACAACAAGTTCCGAAAGCAGTACGCGGTGGTGAACCTGGAGACGCTGGCGCGGATCGAGGGCGCCCAGACCATCACCCCGGATCTGCTGCTGGAGCGCGGCCTCATCCGCAAGCTGCACCAGGGGCTGCGGGTGCTCGGCGAGGGCGAGTTGGGCCGCGCCCTGCTCGTGCAGGCCCATCACTTCAGCCAGGGCGCGCGAAGGAAGATCGAGGCCGCGGGCGGCCGGGCCGAGCTGATCAAGTGATGGGTTATGAATGATGAGTTATGAATTATCAATGAAGACCGCCACGCTTCACTCATGATTCATAATTCATAATTGGTGATGGCAACATGATCCAGTCAGTTCGCAACATCTTCAGCATTCCGGACCTCAGGAAGCGGGTCCTGTTCACCCTGGCGCTGCTGGCTGTTTTCCGCATCGGAGCGCACATCCCCACGCCGGGGATCAACACCGCGCTGCTGGAACAGTTCTTCGAGCAGAACCGGGGAACCATCTTCGGCTTCCTGGACATCTTCAGCGGGGGCAACTTCCGCCGGCTCACCATCTTCGCCCTGGGCATCATGCCCTACATCACGGCCTCCATCATCCTGCAACTGCTGACGGTGGTGTGGCCCTACCTGGAGAAGCTGCAAAAGGAGGGCGAGCTGGGGCGGCGCAAGATCACCCAGTACACCCGCTACCTGACGGTGGTGCTGTCGGCGGTGCAGTCCATCGGTATTGCGGTGGCGCTCATGCGGCCGGCGAGCGGTACCGGGCAGAGCTTTGTGATCCACCCCGGCTTCAGCTTCGTCCTGATGACCATGATCACGCTGACCACCGGCTCGGCCTTCATCATGTGGCTGGGCGAGCAGATCTCGGACCGCGGGATCGGCAACGGGATGTCGCTGCTGATCTTCGCCGGCATCGTGGTGGGCCTGCCCCGAGCCTGCTACGAGATCTGGGAGAAGGTGGTGGTGGAGCGCACCTGGAGCCCCCTGGCGGCCCTGGTGCTGATCGCCGTGATGGTCCTGGTGGTGGCCTTCATCGTTTTCGTGGAGCGCAGCGAGCGCCGCATCCCCGTCCAGTACGCCAAGCGGGTCATCGGGCGGCGTATCATGGGTGGGCAGTCCACCCACCTGCCGTTGCGCGTCAACGCCGGCGGCGTGATGCCGGTCATCTTCGCCAGCTCCATCCTGACCTTCCCGCAGACCATCGGCTTGGCCGTGGGCAGCCGCAGCGCCGACCCGCACACGCTGTTGGGCCAGATCTCCCTCGGCTTCCAGCGCCTGTTCGAGGCTCTGCGCTGGGGAGAGCCGCTCTACACGCTGCTCTACATCATCGGCATCGTCTTCTTCGCCTACTTCTACGTGTCCATCATCTTCAACCCCATTGAAGTGGCCGACAACATGCGGAAGTACGGCGGGTTCGTCCCCGGCATCCGGCCGGGCAAGAACACGGCCGAGTACATCAACAAGATCCTCACCCACATTACCTTCGTGGGCGGGCTCTACCTGGCACTGATCTCGGTCATCCCGGAATGGATGATTTCCGGCATCCACCTCCACCACCTGCCCTGGATCGGCGGCTGGATTGACGAGCACTTCCCGCTGCTGGTGCTGCAGGGGCTGGGGGTGAATTTCTACTTTGGAGGCACGTCGCTGCTGATCGTGGTGGGCGTGGCCATGGACACGGTGAATCAGGTGGAGGCGCAACTGATCATGCGCCACTACGAGGGGTTCACCCCCAAGGCCGGGCGTATCCGCGGGCGGCGCGGCTGAACTATCTTATGACGGAGAGCGATCAGAGTGCTGCGGCGGCCGGGCGGCCCAAGGTGGCCACCGAGCGGGCTATCGTCCTGCTGGGCGCTCCGGGGGCAGGGAAAGGAACCCAGGCCCTGACCCTGGCCCAGCGGCTCAAGGTGCCCCACCTGTCTACCGGCGACATGTTCCGCGAGCATGTGGCCCGCGGCGACGAGTTGGGGCGGCGGGCCAAGGCCATCATGGAGGCCGGCGAGCTGGTACCCGACGAACTGGTCACCGCCATGCTGGCCCACCGGCTGCAGCAGGGCGATTGCGCCGGCGGCTGCATCCTGGACGGCTATCCGCGCACGCTGGGGCAGGCCCAGGCCCTGGACCAGATGCTGGGCGGGGGCCGGCGCGGGCCGATTGTCATCAACCTCCGCATCGAGTATAATGAATTGATTCAGCGCCTTACCGGCCGCCGCTCCTGTCCGAAGTGTGGCCAGATTTACAACCTGTACCTGAAGCCTCCGGCCAGCGAGGGCCTCTGCGACGCCGACCATACCCCGCTGATCCAGCGCACGGATGACAACGAGCAGGTGGTCCGCGAGCGAATGGCGGCCTATGAGGCCTCGACCCGGCCGGTGGTGGACTACTACCGCGGCCGGGAGACTTTTTTTGAGGTGGACGGGAGCGGCACGCCGGAAGAAATCGCCGCGGCCCTGTTCCAGGTTCTGGGTCGGGCGGGCACTCAGGCTGAGGCATGATTATCTGCAAATCCGCGGCCGAACTGCAGAAGATGCGGCACAGCGGGCGCCTGGTTTGGCAGATCCTGCGGGAACTGGGGGAAATGGTTCAGCCGGGCGTGACCACCCAAGAGCTGGAGCACCTGGCGGAGAAACGGATCCGGGAGGCGGGGGCCCACTCGGCCTTCAAGGGCTATTACGGCTACCCCGCCGTCCTGTGCACCTCGATCAATCACGAGATCGTCCACGGCATCCCGTCCTCGCAGCGGGTCCTGAAGGAAGGTGACATCCTCAAGGTGGATGTGGGCGTGGAACTGAACGGCTACTACGGCGACACCGCCTTCACCTTCCCGGTGGGGCGGATTTCGCCCGAACTGCAGCGGCTGCTGAAAGTGACCCAGGAGTCGCTGGAGTTGGCCATCCAGCAGGCCCGGCTGGGCAACCGCCTGGGCGACATCTGCGCCGCCGTGCAGAACCACGTCGAGGCCCATGGCTATTCGGTGGTGCGCGACTTCGTCGGTCACGGCATCGGGCGGAAGCTGCACGAAGACCCGCAGGTGCCCAACTACGGCACCGCGGGACAGGGCCCGCGGCTGCGCGAGGGCATGGTGCTGGCCATTGAACCCATGGTCAATGCCGGCTGCTCCGAGGCCCGCGTGCTCGACGACAAGTGGACGGCGGTGACGGCCGACGGCCAGTGCTCTGCCCATTTTGAGCACACCGTCGCGCTGACCCGCGACGGCCCCTGGATTCTGACCCAGCCCTAGAGGGCACCATGGCGAGGGAACAGCCGCAGCGGGAGTTTACGGCCACGGTGCTGGAAGAGCTGCCGCGCCTGCTGTTTCGCGTCGAGCTGGACAGCCGTCAACAGGCCTTGTGCCACCTGGCCGGGAAGATGCGCCGGAACTTCGTACGCATCCTCCCCGGCGACCGGGTGACCGTGGAGCTTTCGCCGCGCGGTTCCGGCCGGGGGCGGATCGTTTCGAAGCAGACGTAATGCGGCCTGGCCGCAGCGAATCGCCGTGGCGAGTTGCGGCCGCGCGGGCCACCCAGAAGGCCGCCCGCACGCCGCGCCACCGGCGCGAGCCGGCAAAGCGGGGAGTGGGAGATGAAGGTTCGAGCTTCGGTCAAAAAGCTCTGTGACAAGTGCAAGATCATCCACCGCCGCGGCGTGGTGCGGGTGATCTGCGAGAATCCGAAGCACAAGCAGCGGCAAGGCTGACGTAGAACGTGACGCGTGAAATGTTAAACGTTAAACGTCAAACGTGAAACGAGGGTTTCTATGGCACGCATTGCGGGAGTGGACTTGCCCAGAGAAAAGCGGGTGCTGCACGGGTTGACCTACATTTACGGGATCGGCCTGGCCCGCTCTGGCTCCATCCTGCACCGGGCGGGAGTGGACCCGACGAAGAAGGTGCGGGAGCTGAACGAGGAAGAGGTGAACCGCATCCGCCAGGTGCTGGAGGAGGAAGGCTCGGTGGAAGGCGACCTGCGCAAGGAAGTCTCGATGAACGTCAAGCGGCTCATCGAGATCGGCTCGTACCGCGGGTTGCGGCACCGCCGCGGCCTGCCGGTGCGCGGCCAGCGCACCCACACCAACGCCCGGACGCGCAAGGGCCCGCGGCGGGGCACCATCGCCAACAAGAAGAGGTCCACCGCCAAGACCTGACGCCCGTGGGACGGGCATTGCTGCCTGTCCCCGCGGCGGTTGGCGGTTGGAATTCGCACCGGCGGCTACGCCCGTCGTCACTTGATGAGGGAACAATATGGCTAAGGCGCCGGCCAAGACCGGCAAGAAGAAGCAGTTCAAGAAGCGGGAAAAGAAAGCGGTGCATAGCGGGGTGGTGCACATCCTGGCCACCTTCAACAACACCCACGTGACCATCTCCGACCCGGAAGGCAACGTGATCGCCTGGTCCAGCGCCGGGGCGCTGGGCTTTCGCGGGTCGCGGAAGGGCACGCCGTTTGCCGCCCAGCAGGCGGCCATCAAGGCGGCGTCGGCTGCCCGGGACCACGGGATGCGCGCGGTCGAGGTGCGGGTGAAGGGTCCGGGCTCGGGCCGGGAGTCAGCTATCCGCGCCCTGTCCACCGTGGGCCTCCAGGTCAGCACCATCAAGGACGTCACCCCCATCCCGCACAACGGCTGCCGCCCTCCCAAGCGCCGCCGCGTGTAAGGGATGGACGTTCTTTGATGGAATCCTTGGCGGCTGAGGATTGCTCCTCGGGCGATCCTCCCTGATAAGTCGTCAAGGATTCAATCCGGAGGGAGATTTGGCCAGACAAAGAGGATCGGTTTGCCGGCTGTGCCGGCGGGAGGGCGTGAAGCTCTTCCTGAAGTCAACCAAGTGTTACACCGACAAGTGCCCGATTGAGCGGCGCAACTACCCGCCGGGGGCGCACGGCAAGGACCGCCGCCCGAAGCTGGCGGGCTTCGGCCTGCAACTGCGCGAGAAGCAGAAGGTGCGGCGCATTTACGGCATCCTGGAGCGGCAGTTCCGCAACTACTTCGACCAGGCCGCCGAGATGAAGGGCGTGACCGGCGAGAACCTGCTGCAACTGTTGGAGCGCCGCCTGGACAACGTCGTGCACCGCATGGGGCTGGGCGGTTCGCGCGCGCAGGCGCGCCAGGTGGTGCTCCATGGGCACATCCAGGTGAACGGGCGCAAGGTCAACATCCCCGCTTATCTGGTGAAGCCGGGGGACGTGGTGGAGGTGCGGGAAGGGCACCGCGACAAGAAGAACGTGCAGGAGGCGCGGGAGGCCACGGCGCACCAGCCCGCCGTGCCCTGGCTGGAAGTGGATCGCGACAACCTGCGGGCGCGGGTCCTCCTGCTGCCGCGCCGCGAAGACATCGCCATCCCCATCCAGGAGCAACTCATCGTCGAGCTGTACTCGAAGTAAGGCCCTGGGGGACGGGTGTTCCTTCCTGTCCCGGCCGCCTGAGGACTGGGAAGTCGGGCGGGCAACAAGGACCCTGTCCGCCGCCAAAGGATTCACTTAAAGCCCACACCGGCTTTAAGGAGGGAAGAGAAGAAATGATGTGGAAAGGTTTTCAGAAGCCGAAGCGACTGG
>CAYVGN010000093.1:0-2501 GCA_964451215.1 uncultured Acidobacteriota bacterium | reverse complement strand
GCCCAGCCCTTTGAGCGGGGCTTCGGCACCACCATCGGCAACGCTCTGCGCCGCGTGCTGCTGAGCTCTATCGAGGGCCCGGCCATTTCCGCGGTCAAGATCGAGGGGGTGCTGCACGAGTTCAGTTCGATCCCCGGCGTGGTCGAGGATGCCACCGACATCATCCTCAACCTGAAGCAGGTCCCGTTCCGGATGAGCGGCGAGGGCCCCAAGACCGTCTACCTGAGCGTCACCACTCCCGGCGTGGTCACTTCCGGCGGCGTCCAGACCCCTCCTGAGATCGAGGTGCTGGACAAGGACCTGTACATCGCCACTGTCAGCGAGGGCGGCAAGCTCAACATCGAGATGCGCCTCAAGCAGGGGCGCGGCTACGTCAGCGCCGACAAGAACTTCGACGAGGACCTGGGCATCGGCTACATCCCGGTGGACTCGGTGCACTCGCCGGTGCGCAAGGTCAACTACATGGTGGACGCCGCCCGGCTGGGCCAGATGACCGACTACGATAAGCTGATACTGGAGGTCTGGACCAACGGCGCCATCCTCCCCCAGGACTCCATCGGGCTGGCGGCCAAGCTGCTCAAGGACCACATGGGCATCTTCATCAACTTCGAGGAAGTGCCCGAGGCCGCCGAGGTGGAGGTGGACAAGACGGCCGAGCGGCTGGCCGAGAACTTGAACCGCTCGGTCGAGGAACTGGAACTCTCGGTGCGTTCCTACAACTGCCTGAAGAACGCCCAGATACAGACCATCGGCGAGCTGGTGCAGAAGACTGAGCAGGAGATGCTGAAGACCAAGAACTTCGGACGCAAGTCCCTGAACGAGATCAAGGCCATCCTGGCGACCATGGGGCTGAGCCTGGGCATGCGCATCAACGAGCGCGGGCAAGCGGTCCCCGGGCCACAGATGTCGGAAGGCTGATCGAGCGGCGGTCTTGAGCCGCCGCGTGGCCGCCACCAGGCGGCCGCCTCCCGGCGGGGACGCCGCCAGAAAGCTGAGAGTCCCATGAGACACCTACGAGCGAGCTGGAAGCTGGGGAGGGACACCGCCCACCGGCGAGCGCTCCTCCGCAACCTGGTCACCTCCCTGTTCCTGGAGGAGCGCATCACCACCACGGTGGAGAAAGCAAAGTTCGCCCGGCCGTTCGCCGAGCGCCTGATCACCCTGGGCAAGCGTACCGGGGAGCCCAAGGATGTCCTGCACGCGCGCCGGCAGGCCGCAGCCTTCCTGGAGAGCCCCGCCGCCGTGAAGAAGCTGTTCGACACCATCTCGGCCCGCTTCGCCCAGCGCAACGGCGGCTACACCCGCCTCACCCGCCTGGGCTGGCGCAAGGGCGACGGCGCCGAGCTGGCCATGCTGGAGCTGGTGGGCAGCGAAATCAAGAAGCGCAAGCCCAAGGAGAAGAAGAAGGTCGCGCCCCAGCCGGCCGGCGAACAGTCCCGGCCCTGAGCGGGATCGCAAGAACCAGAAAGGCGCCAAGAGACGAAGGGTTGTCTTGGCGCTTTTTCTTTTTCTGCAAACGCCACATTTCGTGCCTGGTTCCGGGTCGCCGGGGTTCCTGCAAATGAAGCATCACAGGCGCCGATTAGTCCCCGGGCGGCAGCTTGATTGAGAACTCTTCCTTGATGATCCCGAGAACCGTCGCAATCTCGGACGGTGTCAGCTTGTCGTAATCATCACCCAACGACGTGCGGATCGTTCGAAGCCGGCGGTATCGTCTCAGAAGCGCGTCAATACGGAATCGTTGTGTAGAACAGTGCTGCTCGATCCATCGGGAGAGTTCACGAATGAGTCGCCTGACAGCACCACGATGGTAGTGAATGTCGCCGAAGTTCAGGTCGGAGATGGTCCGCAGGTTCTTGTACGGCCGGGAGCTGACGACGAAGGTGTTTTTCCCCCAAGCGAGAAGCAGCCCAAGTTCAAGGGGCATATTCATGCGCGTGCCGTAGGTCAGGTCGGTGACACCGTACGCACAACTCAACATAAGGCGGGCGATCTTCTGAAGCCGGACCTCGAGACCGACCCGCGACTTCGCCATCCTCGGCACCAAGCCGGATGCCGTAACCGTCGCCAGAATCGCGAGCTCAAGGTTCGTGCACCTGTCGCCGATCGGAATGTTCAGGAAAATCCCGCGCGGGTCGAACTCGCGCTTCAGCGCGTGCTGTGCGCCTAGCGTGAGGCTGAGCGGATGAGACGCTGGGAACCAGCGAGGAATGAGAGCCTTGGGGCGGTTTGCCTGCCCCACGATCAGCGCCTCTTTGCTCTCGCCGATCCGACCTTCTTGCTCCGCGCACGAGACCGAACCGCTGGCCGTGGCCAGACCGCAGCGCCCTTGGCGCCAGCGCGTTTCTTTGGACCAAACCGGGCTGGACGCAAATCCTCAGCAAGTTCGGTAGCCCAATCAACCGATGCAGCCAGTCGGTTCAGTTTGCGCGAGATTCGAGTTGCCAGGTCGAGTGGAAGGCCAGCTTCTCGGTGCAGACGCCCTGCGACGCCCCCTACTG
>CAYVGN010000092.1:8921-9372 GCA_964451215.1 uncultured Acidobacteriota bacterium | reverse complement strand
GCGACTGCTTCCACCGCATCGAGACCATGGTGATGATGGCCAACATGGGCCTGCCCGACCGCGTCATCCGCACCCAGATCGGCGCCGCCATCCAGGTGGTGATCCACATGAGCCGCCTGCTCGACGGCTCCCGCAGGGTCACCGGCATCACTGAGGTGACCGGGTTGGAGGAGGACGGCGTGGCCTGCCAGGAGATTTTCACCTTCGAGCGGATCGGGTTGGGCGACGGGGGACGGGTGGTGGGCCGCTTTCGGGCCACCGGCGTGAAGCCCCAGTTTCTGGAGCGGCTCCGCGCCTGCGGCATTCACCTGCCCTCGCAGATGTTCAGCGAACTCGTCGAAGTCCGCTGACCACGCTCTTGTCAGCTTCCAGCCATCAGCTTTCAGCTCTTAGCCCTGTCGGAGGCTGATGGCTGAAAGCTGATAGCTGATAACTGACGGCCGATAGCTGA
>CAYVGN010000092.1:0-8911 GCA_964451215.1 uncultured Acidobacteriota bacterium | reverse complement strand
GCGATGGAGCGGCGCCTGCGCGGCCTGCGGGTGCAGGTGGCGCGCCCGGCCCGCGCCCTGCTCCGGCAGCAACAGATGAGCGGCGTCTCCTTCCTGCACGGGCTCTACTCCCGGCTGGAGGTGATGAAGCGGCTGCAGGACATCATTGACCAGGCGCGGCTGCCCTATCGCGCCGGCAACGTGGTCACTTTCTGCGGCTTTCTGCTGGCCGGCGCCTTCCTGCTGGCCGACCTGCTGAACCTGTTTCCCTTCCGGGTGCTGCAGGTGATGTTGGCCCTGGCCTGCGCGCTGCTGCCGCTGCTCTACGTCTGGATCAAGCGGCAGCGCCGCCTCCGGCAGATCGAGGAGATGCTGCCGGAAGCGATTGACCTGTTCACCCGCGCCATGCGGGCGGGCCACAACATCCACGGCGGCCTGCAGGTGCTGGCCGAGGAAACCCACGAGCCGCTGACCAGCGAGTTCAAGAAGGTGGTGGAGGAACTGACGCTCGGCTCAACGGTGGAGCAGGCCCTGCACAGCCTGGGCGACCGCGTCCCGCTCCTGGACATGCGCTTCTTCGCCACCGGTATCATCCTCCAGCGTGAGACGGGCGCCAACATCGTGACAGTAATGGAGAACCTCTCCATGGTCATTCGCGAGCGGCTGCAGTTGCGCGCCCGGCTCCGGGCGCACACCGCCCAGCAGCGCTTTTCGGCCGCCTTGCTCTGCGGCCTGCCCGTGTTCACCGGCGTCGTCTTCTACTTCATCCGCTACGAATACATCTCGCAGCTCTGGCTGACGCCATTGGGCGCGAAGTTCCTGCTGTACGGCATCTTCTCGGAGATTGTGGGCATCCTGGTGATCCGCAAGGTCGGCTCGGTAAGGCTATGAACAACTCCAAGGTCCAAAGCCCCAGGTCCAAAGCCCGGCGGTGGCTCGGTCTTGGGTCTTGGACCTTGGACCTTGGACTTTGGACTTTGGACCCATGACCCCAGCGATGGCGGCGCTGTTTTTGCTGGCGGTGCTGACCAGCTTCACGCTGCTGGTGGCGGGCGTGCACTACTACCTGCGCACGCGCGACGACGCCCTGGCCCGGCGTATGGAGGAACTGCAAGAGCGGGCCGCCGGCGGCAGCGCCCGGCCCCGGCGCGCGCAGGATATGTGGGACTTCCTCCTGCAATCCACTTACGGGGTGGTCTTTGGCCGGGGCTGGTTCGCCCAGAAGGAAATGGAGTTGATGCGCGCCGGGTTCCGCAGCCGCGGCGCGGTGAGGGTCTACGGCATCAGCTCGCTGCTGTTCACGGTCCTGGCGCTGGCGGCGGCCTGGTTTCTGCTGCGCGACTCCGAGCTCTCCGTGCGCATCTTTGGGCTAGCCGCCGCGCTTGTCCTGGGGTATTTTTTGCCCGAGCAGGTGTTGCTGTCGCTGCGCAACCGCCACCGGCTGAGCCTGATGGCGGCGCTGCCCGACACCACCGACATGCTCAGCATCGTGCTGGGGGCGGGGCTCTCGCTCGACCAGGCCATCGCCCGGGTCAGCGATGAGCTGCGCTTCGTGTATCCGGAGCTGGCCGACGAGTTCTACTGGATGACGCTGGAGGTGCAGGCGGGCCAGGAGCGTTCGGTCGCCTTCCAGCACATGGCCAGGCGCACCGGCCTGATGGACATCCGGTCGCTGGCCAGCATGATTGTGCAGGCCGAGCGGTTCGGCACGGGGCTCTCGCAGGCCCTGCGCATCTATGCAGACTCGCTGCGCACCAAGCGGCGGCTGGAGATCGAGGCCACCATCAACAAGGCCGCGGTAAAGATGGTGTTTCCGATCGTGCTGTTCATTCTCCCGGCCCTGTTCGTGGTGATCCTGGTGCCGGGTCTGCTTTCCATCTTGCGCGACCTGCAACTGCTTCAATAGCGCCGTGCCCGGCACCAGCCCGGGCACTCTAGGAGAGGACCTTATGGCATTCCTGTTATCCATCCTGGCCCTGCTGCAGGCCGCTCCCGAAGCCGGTTCCGACCGGACCACCATCATCCGCATTGTGGCTGGCGCCCTGGCTCTGGCCTGCATCGTGGTCATCATCCTCCGCCGCAAGAAGAAAGCCTCCAAGGAAGAGTGGTAGGTCCGGATCAAGGCGCGCGCTCCGGCACGCCGGTCGCCGGCTGCCCCGTGCTCTTTATGCCCATGAACCGCCGCGTGTTCATATCCACAGCCACCCTGCCGCTGCTTGCGCAGGTTGCCGCTGCGCCCCAGGACGCCAGGCCCCGGCTGCCGCGGAAGGACTGCTTCTTCGGGCTGCACTTCGACCTGCACCCCAACCAGTCCGACACGGCGCTGGGGCGCGACCTGAGCGAAGAGATGGTGGACCGCCTGCTGCGCTCGGTGCGCCCCGACTTCGTCCAGTACGACTGCAAGGGGCATCCCGGCTATCTGGGGTATCCCTCCAAAGTAGGCACCTCGTCGCCGGGCATCGTGAAGGACTCGCTCCAGATCTGGCGGCGGGTGACGGCGCGGCACGGCGTCGCGCTGTTCATCCACTTTTCCGGCGTTTGGGACTCGCTGGCCGTCCAGCAGCACCCGGAGTGGGCGGCGGTGCGCCCGGACGGCAAGCCCGACGACCGCGCCACCAGCACCTTTGGACCCTACGTGGATGAGTTGATGATCCCGGAGCTGAAAGAAGCCGCTGAGAAATACGATCTGGACGGGGCGTGGGTGGACGGCGAATGCTGGGCCGTGCGCCTGGACTATTCCCCGGCCGCCGCCTGCGCCTTCCGCGAAGCTACCGGCCACACCCAGCTTCCCAAGAGCGCTCAGAACCCAGGCTGGCGCGAGTTCCTGGAGCTGAACCGGGAGCAGTTCCGCCGTTACGTAAAGCGCTACGTGGACGCCCTGCACGCTTTCCGCCCCAACTTCCAGATCGCCAGCAACTGGCTCTACAGCACCTACGCTCCGGAGCGCCCCGAACTGCCGGTGGACTTTCTTTCCGGCGACTACCTGGGCAACGCCACGGTGTCGGTGGCGCGGCTGGAAGCCCGTTACCTGGCAGCGACGGGAAAGCCTTGGGACCTGATGGCCTGGGGGTTCCAGCAGGCGGCCGACCGCAAGATCGGCCACATTGACAAGCCCGTGGTACAACTTGAGCAGGAAGCCTCGGTGGTGCTGGCCCAGGGCGGAGGGTTCCAGGTCTACTACAACCCCACGCGCGCCGGCCGCATTGATGACCGCCACATCGAGGTGATGGCGCGCCTGGCGGGGTTCTGCCGCGCCCGCCAGGCGCTGAGCCACCGTACCGAAACGGTCCCGCAGATTGGGCTGCTGTTTTCCAAGGACTCGCTCTACAAGCACACCGGCAGGCTCTTTGGCGGCTGGGGACGCGCAGTGGACCCGGCCCGGGGGCTGCTCGACGCTCTGCTGGAAAACCATTACTCGGTGGACATCATCCCCGACTGGAAACTCGAAGAGGCGCTCGGGCTCTATCCCCTCGTCGTTGTGCCGGAATGGGTGGACATCGGCCGGCCGGCGCAGCAGGCGCTCTCCCGGCACGTCCGCCGGGGTGGGAAACTGCTGCTGGTCGGGGTGGAGAACGCGGCGCTGTTCGCCGAAGAAATCGGTGTCCGCCTGAAGGGCGCGCCGTCGGAGCGACGCGCGCAGGTTCTGGGCGACGAGGTTTTCGGCAATGCCTACGGCGTCTGGCAGGACGTCGAACCGGTCTCGGCGCAGCAGATCGAGCTGCGCTTCCCGACAAACGACTCCACTCGCGACGGCGCCTGCGCAGCCACCCTGACCAGGTATGGCGACGGCGAGATCGCGGCCATCTACGGTTCAATCGGGGGAGTCTTCGCGGCCACGCACGCACCCGCCATCCGGCAGTTCATCGGGCGCGTTGTCGGGCGCCTCTACCAGCCCATGGCGCGGTTGGAAGGGCCGCCGACGGTCGAGTTGACGCTGCGCACCGCAGGGCCCGGCTTTACGGCTGGCCGCAAGGGAAGCAAGCTGCTGGTCCACCTGGGCAACTGTACTGCGATGCAGGTGGCGGGTGACTACGCGGCAGTAGACTTCATTCCGTCGGTCGGCCTCCTGCGGCTGAGCGTGCAGATGGCGCAAAGACCGGCCCGGGCCACGCTGGAGCCGGGCGGCCGCCCGCTGCGCGGCGAGTGGAAAAACGGGGTGTGGACTGGCGCCATCGACCGCTTCCACATCCACGCCATCTGCGTGATTGAGGTTTGAGGCTTCAGACTTCAGGCTTTAGCCAACGCGCCCCGTTGTTCAGCGCGCGGGCTAGAGCCTCAAGCCTAGAGCCTATTTGCGCACGTAGAACAGCTCTCCTTCAACCTCGCGGAGAACATAGTTCTCGGCAAGGAACCTCTGCAACTCCTGGAAATCCAGCGGCGAAAGGACGCCGGCATAGGCCAGGCTGTCAATGAGCCGGGGTCGTTGGCGGCCGGGGTCCGGGTCATCGGTGATGCGCCGCGGCGCGGCGGCGATCAGCGCCGGCCTGGCGGCGACGATCTTGGAGGCAAACCCGGAGAGGGAAGCGGCCACAGCCGGGTCGAGCAGGTGGTGGCTGTACTGCCACAGTTCATAGAGGCCGGTGGCATCGCGGGAGAAGATGGTGTGCACCGGTGTCACCAGCACCACCGGGCGGTCGCCGGCCTGCTGCTTCATCCAGGCCATGCGGGCCCGGTCGGAGCCGAAATTGCCGAGCACTCGCCGGCTCACCAGGGGTGCCAGGGCGGTGATTTCCACCAGGATCAGGACGCTGGCGGCCAGCAACTGCACGCGGGGGCGTTCCGGCGCCAGCCAGCCCACGATCCAGGGAGAAGCCAGGACGGCGCCCAGCGCCACCCACAGCATCAGGCTGGAGGGCGTGCGGGAAGGGTTCAGCAAGCCGCCGGCAGTTTGCAGGAGGAAGGCGGCGGCCACCAGCACCGCGCCTGGATTCCGCGCCGCGGCCGGGGCATGTTCGTGCGTTCCTGATGGCGCCGGGAAAGCCGTGGCGCCGAACGCGGCCACGCACCCGAAAATTGCCGCCAGGGCCAGAGCCGCGGGGAAGTAAGCCTCCACCCGCCCTTCCGGCGCGTGGTAGAGGAAGACCCAGTAGACCCAGTTCCACAGGATTCCAAGGCGTGACAACAGCGCCAGCAGCGGCGCCATCCCTGCCATTCCACCGAGCAGGTAATAGAGCAGGTGGCCAAGTTTGCCGCGCCAGCCAAGCCCAGGAGAGACGAGCAGAGCCACGGGGAAGGCCAGCGCCGCGAAGATCGGTTTCGGGGTGAAGGAGAGCGCTACCCCGAAGGCGAGCCCTGCCAGGAACGACGTTGGTGGCGAAGCTTGCAGGCCGCCTGCCGGCTGGGTGTGCAGCCCGGCAGTGGCGGGCTGCACACTCTCTCCGCCTTGCCCCAGGGCCGAGCACGCCAGCAAGAGCGAAACCAGCGCCAGCAGGTTCGCAAGTTGGTCGGGGCGCAGCCAGGCCGCTTCCACCAGCACCGCGTGAGCCAGCAGGATCAATGCGGCCAGCACTGCCGCCGCCCGCTGCCGAAACACGCGCCAGCTCAGCCAGCCGGCTGCCAGCGCCAGCGGCAAGAAAAGCAGCGAGGCCAGGGCGCGGGAAAAGATCAACACAGCCGGCGAGTCGAAGCGAGCAACGGCGGGCGCCAGCAGGTACCACAGGGCAGGGGAATGGTCTTGCCAGAAGTCGCGGAAGGGCGCCAGACCCTGGGAGACCAGCCAGGCGCAGTGCAGGTGCGAAACCTCGTCGGAGTCCACGCGGATGGTGGCGGCCCAGCCGACAAGCACCGCCAGGTGCGCCACGAACAACCCCGCGACAGCAGCGGCCAGGCGACGACCCCGCTGGAGCCACGGCCAGAGGCGCAAGAAAAGCGCTACCCCGCCCACCAGTGCTGCCAGGAACAGCAGCACCAGCCGGTAGTCCCGGAAGCGAAATGCGATCTCAAACACGTGCACGTGGGCTTGGCCACAGAGGCACAGAGGAACGCGGAGAAAAAAGCTCGTCTCTGTGTCTTTGCATCTCTGGGGCTGTTCACACAGCCAGGTAAGCTTTGCGCACCAGGGGCTGCTCGCGCAACTCGGCCGACGGCCCGCTCAGAACGATGCGGCCGCGTTCCAGCACCAGCGCGCGCGCTGTGGAGGCCAGGGCGTACGCTGCGTTTTGTTCCACCAGCAGGAGCGCCACTCCCTGCCGGTGGATGCGCCCGATGAATTCGAAGACAGCAGCGGAGGCGGCCGGCGACAACCCCAGCGAGGGCTCGTCCAGCAGCAGCAGCCGCGGCTTGCCCATCAGCGCCCGCGCGATGGCCAGCATCTGCTGCTCGCCGCCACTCAGCGCCCAGCCCAACTGCCGGCGTCGCTCGCCCATCCAGGGCAGCCAGCCGTAAATCTCTTCCAGGTCGCGCCGGTAGCCGCCCTGTCGGGACGCGCATTCCTGTCCGTCCGGCCTGCGCCGGAAAGCGGCGAGCGGCAACGCCCGTCGCCACCGGCGCGCGGCCACCGCCGTCAGCAGGTTCTCTTCTACCGTGAGGCCTGGGAAGATCTTGCGGCCCTCGGGGACGGAAAGGACACCCAGCCGCGCGATCTCATGTGGCGGTTTCCCGTTCAGCCGCTGTCCCTTCAGGAGCACCTCGCCCTCGCTAGGGACGAGCAAGCCGGAGACGACCTTCAGCAGTGTGGACTTTCCCGCGCCGTTGGCGCCGAGCACGGCCACCGCCTCGCCCTGCGCCACCGTGAAGCTGACCTGCTCGAGCGCGCGCAGTCCATCGTAGGCTGCCGATACGTCCCGCAGCTCCAGTAAAAAGCTCATGCTCATGAGCCACCGCAGAGGCGCAGAGAACGCAGAGAAATACTCAATAAATGCTTTCCCCTTATCTTCACGTTTCCTCTCCGTGTGCTCTGCGTCTCTGCAGTGGATTACGTGGCGCCGGCCGCTTTCCCTAAATACGCCTCAACCACGGCGGGGTGCGACGCCACCTCGGCCGCCGTGCCTTCGGCGATCTTGCGGCCGAAGTTCAGCGCAGTGACCGTGTGCGCCAGGTCCGCGACCATCCTCAGGTCATGCTCGATCAGCAGGATGGCGGTTCCCGTTTCGCGGATGCCGAGCAGCAAGCGCGCCAGTTGTTGGCGCTCGGCGGCGCTCATGCCCGCGGCCGGCTCGTCGAGCAGCAGCAGGCGCGGGCGGTGGGCGAAGGCGCGGGCGATCTCCAGGTAGCGGCGCTCGGCGGCGGTGAGCCGGGCAACGGGCCAGTCGCCTTTCCCCGCCAGCCCCGCGCGCTCCAGTTGCGCCATGGCGGCTGCCCTCAACTCCGCCGCTTTCCGCTGCCCGCAGTCCACGTGCAGCCCCAGCAGCACATTCTCCGCCACCGTCAGCGAAAAAAACAGCCGCGGTGTCTGGAAGGTGCGAGCAATGCCAGCGCGAAACACCTGGTGGGGCGGCAGGCCCAGAAGCGGGCGTCCGGCAAAGCGCACCTCGCCCCGCGCCGGCACCAGCCCGGTGATCGCGTTCAGCAACGTGGACTTGCCCGAGCCGTTCGGGCCGATCAGCGCGTGAATCTCTTCGGGGCGGACCGCCAGCTCCACCTCGTCCAGCGCCTTCAGCCCGCCAAACTCCACCGTCAGGCCACGAACCTCGAGCAGTTGCTCCATAGCGCCAGCTTCCGTCAGCCTCTTTCCTTTTTCCCTCTTGCTTTTTCCTTCCACAGGCCGGCCAGCCCGCCGGGCATGACAATCATCATCGCGGTGACCAGGCCGCCGAAAATCAGCATGTAATAGTCCTTCAGGAAGCGGAGCCACTCGGGGAGGAAGCCCAGCAGGACCGCGCCGGCGACGGCGCCGGGAACCGAATTGCGCCCGCCCACCAGCAGCATCACCACCAGCATCACGCTCAGGTCGAAGGTGAAGAAGTCGGGACTGATGTAAGTCTCGACCTGGGCGTACATGGCGCCGGCCAGCCCGCCCAGGAAGGCGCTGGCCATGAAGGCCGCCACTTTGACCCGCGTGACGGCCACGCCCAGGGTCGCGGCCGCCAACTCGTTGTCCCGGACAGCCAGCAACGCCCGGCCCATGTACGAGTGGCGGACGCGCACGGCAACCAGCGCCGCCACCACGACCACGGCCAGCACCAAAAAGTAATACAGCCGGTCGTAGCTGAGGGTGGAGCCGGGCCAGAAAGGCCGCTTCACGTTCAGCCCGTCAGGGCCATTGGTCAGCGAGATCCAGTTCTTGAGTGTGAGGTAGACGATCTCGCCGAAGCCGATGGTGGCCATGGCCAGGTAATGGCCGCGCAGGCGCAGCGTGGGCAGGCCCACGATGAGCCCGAACCCGGTCGCCAGCAGCGCGCCGCCCAACATGGCCAGTGGGGCGGGGAAGCCCAGCTTCAGTTGCAGCAGCGCCAGGCCGTAGGCGCCCAGCGCGAAAAACGCCCCCTGCGCCAGCGAAAACTGCCCGCACAGCCCCACCACAAAATACAGCCCCAGCGTGGCGATCACGTAAATCCCCGCCATCACTAACAAGTGCATGGAGTACGGCGAGGTTGTTGCAAACGGCAAGGCAACAGCCACGACTATGGCTGCGTAGAGCAGGTTCCGCTGCATACTCAGTTCAAAGTTAAACAGGCTCCGTAAACTTGCTTCCCCGCATTTCAGACCGGCGCAGATAGTCTATTAAGCCTTGAATCATGCGCGCTCTCCCGCTTTTTCGCCGAACAGGCCGCTGGGCTTGAGAATGAGGACCGCGATCAGGAAGATGAAGGCGATGCCGTCGCGGAAAGCCTGGGAGATATAGGCGCCGCCCATTTGCTCGGCGATGCCCAGCACGATGCCGCCGAGAATGGCCCCGGGCACGCTGCCGAACCCGCCGACGATGGAAGCGCAGAAGGCTTTCAGCGAAACGGCGCCGCCCACTTCCGGGTGGACGAAATAGACCGGGGCCAAC
>CAYVGN010000091.1:0-9404 GCA_964451215.1 uncultured Acidobacteriota bacterium | reverse complement strand
CACCGTCAGCGTCGAAACCGCCGTGGTCTGGCCAGCGGCCACCGTAAAGACCGCCGCCGAACTATGGTCGGAGGCGGGCGTGCCTCCGGCGCCGAAAAAGGCAGCGGCAAAGTTGGTGTCAATCGTGACGCCGCTACCATCCAGCTTCTTTACCTCGATCAGGTCGTCCGGGTCGCCCGGGTTGTTGGCGTCCGGGCTGGGCGCAGCACCGAGCATCAGCGGCTGCACCGCCAGGCGGTAGCTGCCGGGCGGCAGACCGCGGATGAGGAACGTCCCGTCCGGGTTGGTATTGCCGCCGATCGCCACTGTGTCGTGGAAAGCGGTCACCGCCGCCAGCACCCTCGGACCCGCCGGCCCGATGACTTTGCCGGAAAGCGAGCCCGTCGTGGAACCGAAGGCCGCGGTGGGATACAGCGTGGAAATGGAGGCCACATCATCGGCGGTCAGCAGTCCGCCCCGGCCCGTCAGCCGCGTCTGGAACATTACCGAGGCCACCACGGTGTGATGCAGGCCCAGGCTGTGACCCATCTCGTGGACCAGGATCGCCAGAAAGCTCGGGTCCGACGTGTTGGTCTGGCTCATGTCCATGGGCAGAAGAACGTTCGACAGCAGGATGGGCAGAAATTCGGAGGTTGAGGTAAAAGACCCCACCACCGGGCCGCCCGCCGCGGCAACTCCCGGCGGGATGCTGGAGGAAAAACGCACCACCCCCACGGGGTTGGTGGCGGAGTCGCCGGTCAGCGGCGTAAAGCCCCCGAACCCCACCCGCAGGGCCGATGTAGATACGCCGTTCCAAGTGGCGGTGGCCAGGCTGATTTCGCTCAGCAGCGCCTCCAGCGTATCGCCGGACGCCAGATTCGTCGGCCTCTTCTCGTTCAGGTAAAAGGTGACGGTGGAATTCCGAAGCTTGGTGAGGTCGAAACGCGCCGGCACCAGGGCGCTGCCGTCATTCTTGTAGCGGCCTATTGAGTAATAGGCCCGCAGCAAGGGCGCCGCCGCCATCAACAGAACAAAGGTAGCAATTAACGGGCGTGGCTTCATCGCTCGGACCCTCCCGACCGCCCCTGCGCCGCAGCTCCTCGCAGCATCAGGTTCACCCGGCTGCGGAACGCCGCCAGCGAAAACCGCAACGGCTCGACCGGCGCGGTATGCGAATGCCGGCGCGGCTCAATCATCGGCTCTGTCGAGGCCGCCTGGCAAAGCACCACCTCTCCCGTCTTGCTGTCGTGGCGCACCTGGAATTTTCCCTGGGTGAGTCCGATCACCTGGTGACGTCCGTAGCGGTCCGTCCACACAAACAGGACTGCTTCTTCGCCCACCCGGAAGCGCGGCACCCCCGGGTATTCCGCCATCCGGTCTCCGGCCTGGCCGCCCAGTTCCGAGATGATCACGCGTGAGCCGAGGTTGCCCTTGTAGTATTCGCGGACCTCGAAAACGTTGTTGGTGACAATGTAGCCTTCCTCGTTCCAGCCGCCCTTGATCTCCACGCAGCGACCGAGCAGGATGGCCGACGACAACGTCGTCATCTCCTCCAGGTCCAGGTGGATCAGAACACTGGCGCCTGCCGGCGCAGAGGCCACACACAACCAGCTCCACAACAAGATGAACCGACAGCCCTTCCTTCGCATGTCAAAAAACCTCGCCCGGGTATTGGCAGACTGCGCTCCCCAGCGCACTTGGAGCGCCCGACGTTCGCCGGACTCTATCACAACCGCGGCCCTAACGCCAGCAATCACTCAGCTCGAGGCAGAGGAGGGGCAGCCGGAGGCAGGACGCCCACCTTGATTCTGCCGGGGGCTTGGCATAACTTCTGCAAGAGTCTTCAGCGATTGACCCGCGGAATCTCTCAGGCAAGGAGCATCGAGCATTGCGAAACCCCAACATGTCAGCCAGTCACCTGGTGATGGCCGCGCTGGTCCTGGGCCTTTCTCTGCTCATCGGCGGCTTCGCCGGGGCGGCGGAGCAGAGGGGGCAGAAAGCCGTCAAGCCCGGCGGTGCCACCAAAGCCGGCGAGCCGCCACCGGGCGACCTCGACGCGGGGCAAAGTGAACTGCGTGCGGTAATCGAGCGATACATAGCCGACCGCGGGAGCTTGACCCGGTCCTATCCCGTTGAGGCTTCCCTGGCCCGCCGCAGCCGGATGCGGCGCTTCTACACCGACTGGCTCGACCGCCTGGCAAAGCTGGATTTCGAAGCGCTGAGCCAAGACGGCCGCATTGACTACCTGCTGTTCCGGAACCATCTTCACCACGAGTTGCGACAACTGGACATCCGGGAAAAGGCTCTGGCCGAAGCCACGCCCCTCATTCCCTTCGCCCAGCCGATCATTGACCTGGAAGAAGCGCGGCGGCGCATGCAGCCGATTGATGCCGCCAAGGCGGCGGCCACGCTGGACAGCCTGAACCGCCAAGTGGAGCAGATCCGGAAAGCGGTCGAGGCCGGGCCGAGATCGGAAGGCAAGGCGGAAGGTAAGGTAGAACCGACCAGGGTGAAGAAGGCGGTGGCCAACCGCGCTGCGCGCGCCATCAACCGGCTGCGGAACACCCTGAGGGACTGGTTCGGGTTTTACAACGGCTACGACCCGGTCTTTACCTGGTGGGTGGGCGAGCCCTACAAGAAACTGGACAAGACTCTGGAAAGCTACGCGGCCTTCTTGCAGGAAAGGGTCGCGGGGATCAAGCCGGGGGACCAGACGGCGATCATCGGCGATCCGATCGGCCGCGACGCCCTGCTCAGCGAGCTGGCTTACGAGATGATCCCGTACACCCCGGAAGAGCTGATCGAGATCGCCAACCGGGAACTTGCCTGGAGCGAGGCCGAGATAAAAAGGGCCTCGCGGCAACTGGGCTACGGCGAGGACTGGCGCAAGGCGCTGGAACACGTCAAGACGCTGCACGTAGCGCCGGGCAAGCAGCCCGAGCTGATCCGCGACCTGGCTCTGGAGGCCATCGCCTTCCTGGAGCAGCACGACCTGGTGACCATCCCAGAGCTGGCCAGGGAGACCTGGCGCATGGAGATGATGTCGTCGGAGCGGCAACTGGTGAACCCTTTCTTCACCGGCGGGGAGGTGATCAGCGTCTCCTACCCCACCAACACCATGTCGCACGAGCAGAAGATGATGAGCATGCGCGGCAACAACATCCACTTCTCGCGCGCCACCGTCTTCCACGAGTTGATCCCCGGGCACCATCTGCAGGGTTTCATGACGGCGCGGTACAAGCCCTACCGCAGCGTGTTTGGCACGCCGTTCTGGGGCGAAGGCTGGGCCCTCTACTGGGAGATGCTGCTGTGGGACCTGAACTTCCCGCGGTCGCCCGAGGACCGCATCGGGATGCTGTTCTGGCGCATGCACCGCTCGACCCGCATCATTTTCTCGTTGAGCTTTCACCTGGAGAAGATGACGGAGCAGGAGTGCGTTGACTTCCTGGTCCAGAGGGTGGGGCACGAGCCTGAGAACGCAGCCGCCGAGGTGCGGCGTTCTTTCGCCGGCAACTACGGCCCCCTCTATCAGGCCGCTTACATGCTCGGTGGCCTGCAAATCCGCTCGCTGTACCGGGAACTGGTGGGCTCGGGAAAGATGACCAGCCGGGCCTTCCACGACGCGGTGTTGAAGGAGAACCGGATTCCGGTGGAGATGGTGCGGGCCAGCCTGTCCCGGCAGAAGCTGGCCCGCGACTTCACCTCCAACTGGAGGTTCTACGACCTGGGCGCCAGGCAGGCAGAGGGAAGCCGCCCGGCGCCGTGACCGGCCTCCCGCGGCACGCGCCGGAGCAGGGATCAAAGGCCGGTTGCGGTCCGAGCAGCTGATTCCGTGCTCTCGAAAGAGCCCGGCCAGAGGTGAAGAGTAAATGGCTGTGATGCGACGCATCTTGCTGGCGGGTTCCCAGAGCCGCTGGTTGCGCGAGCAGGCGACGCGCCGCCGCTTTGTGCGGCGCACGGTTTCGCGCTTCATGCCTGGAGAAGAGGCCGAAGACGCGCTGGCGGCAGCCCGCGGGCTTCAACAGGTGGGCATCACCACGGTGTTCACCAAGCTGGGCGAGAACATTACTGACTCGGCGGAGGCGGAGCGGGTCGCCGACCATTACCTGGACGTGCTCCACCGCATCCGCCTCCTGGGTCTTCCCAGCGAGGTTTCCGTCAAGCTGACACAGTTGGGACTCGATCTCTCGCCGAAACTCTGCTACGAAAGCCTGGAAAGAATCATCCACTGCGCCGGGCCGGACAGCGTCGTCTGGATTGACATGGAAGCCAGCAACTATGTCGCTCTCACCCTGGAACTCTACCGCCGCGCCTGTCGCGCCCACCCCAATGTGGGAGTCTGCCTGCAGGCTTACCTTTACCGGACCGCCTCCGACCTGGCCTCGCTGCTCCCGCTCGGCCCGGCGATCCGACTGGTGAAAGGAGCCTACCTGGAACCTCCCAGCATCGCCTTTGCCCGCAAGAAGGATGTTGACGAGAACTTCTTCGCTCTGGCAAAGCAGCTATTCAGCGAGGAGGCCCGGCGGGCCGGCGTGCGGGTGGCCATTGCCACTCACGACCGCAAGCTGATCCGCCGCGTGCAGCAATTCACTACCTTGCAGGGGATCTCCCGGGACGCGTTCGACTTCCAGATGCTGTACGGCATCCAGCGGGACGAGCAGCTTCGCTTGGCGCGCGAGGGATGGCGATCCACTGTTCTCATCGCCTACGGGAGCTACTGGTTCCCCTGGTTCATGCGGCGGCTGGCGGAACGCCCGGCCAACGTCCTGTTTGTGCTCCGCAACCTGTTCACCGGGTAGGCAAGGCCAGCAGTAGCTCCGGCTCTCGGCTGCGAGACCAGAGCATGTAGGGCCCGGCCCCCTGCCGAGCCCTCACCCAGAAAGCGAGGACAAGGGCGGTGAGGTTCTCCAGCATGATCACGGCGGTGGATGCCCACGCTGGCGGCGAGCCGGGCCGGGTGATTATCGGCGGCGTCCTGGACGTGCCGGGCAGGACCATGTTCGAGAAGAAGACCTACCTGGAAACCCGCCGGGACGACTTGCGCCGGCGCATGCTCCGGGAGCCGAGGGGCTATCCGGCCGCTAACTGCAACCTGGTTCTGCCGCCCACCGACCCGCGGGCCCACGCCGGCTTCGTCATCATGGAGCAAACCGAGTACCCGCCAATGTCCGGCACCAATGCCATCTGCGTGGCCACCGTTCTCATTGAAACCGGCATGGTGCCGGTCCAGGAGCCGGTCACCCGGCTGGTGCTGGAAGCGCCTGCGGGCCTGATCCCGGTGGAGGCTGAAGTAGCCAACGGGAAGGTAACCCGGGTGACCTTCCAGAACGTGCCGGCCTTCGCCGTCCACCTCGACGTCCCGGTGGAAGTGCGCGGGCTGGGCACGGTGACCGTGGACGTGGCCTACGGGGGCATGTTCTATGTGATCGCCGAAGCCGGGCCGCTGGGCCTGCGCCTGACCCCCGAGGAGGGACGCGACATCGTGCGCATCGGCGAGATGATCAAGGCCGCGGCGCGGGAGCAACTGCCGGCGGTCCACCCGGAAAACCCGGCGATTGCCGGCATCACGATCGCGCAGCTTTCTGCGCCGCCCACGCGCCCCGGCGCCGCCCTCAAGAACGCGGTCGTGGTGTCCACGGGCAGGCTCGATTGGTCGCGGCCCGATTCCTGGACCGGGGCGCTGGACCGCTCGCCCTGCGGGACCGGAACGTGCGCCAAGATGGCTGCCCTCTATGCCAAAGGCAGGCTCGAGCTACAAGAGGATTTCGTTCACGAAGGCATCCTGGGCACCACGTTCACTGGCCGGTTGATCGGCGAAACGCGCGTGGGGCCGCACCGCGCCGTCCTCCCCACGCTGTCCGGTCGCGCCTGGATCACCGGCTTTGCCCAGTATGTGGTAGACCCGGAAGATCCTTTCCCAAACGGTTTCACGGTCGGGGACATCTGGGGCCGCAGCCCAGGCGAATGACTGGGGCAGTCTTCGTGCGCCCCCGGTAGGTGTTACACCCTGGGGTGCACGCGCCAGTAAACGGCATAGCGCTCGCCGAAAATCTTATACAACGGCACCAGGGTCACGTCCCGGGCGTGGTTCACGGTGCGGAAGGTGAGGGGCGCGCCCGACACCGGCTGAATCCAGGAACCGGGGGCACTCGCATCCGCCCGGAACTCCGGCGCCTGCAACGGTCGCTTCTTCAGGTCCGGGCCGTAGCGGCCCCACATCATTTCATTGGTCACCTTCTCCAGCGGGCCGGCCAGCACAAGGGGCCCGTAGAGGATGGCCTCCAGCGTCGGGTCATCCGGCATCGGTTCCGCGCGCAGGCTCATCGGCAAACTCATGTCCACACGGTCGCCGTTCCTCCAGGTGCGGGAAAGCGTGAGGTAGCTGCCCGGGCTGGCGAAGGCCGCCACCGGGACCCCGTTCAGCCTGGCGCTGCCGCCGCGCACCGCCCACCAGGGCACCCGGATTCGCAGCGTCATCTCCACCGGCTTCGCCGCCTGCACGATCAGGCTTGTTCCCTCCTGCTCGGGAAATCTCGTCTCCTGCCGCAAGCCAATGCCTTTCTCCGACCAGCTCAGTTCGGAGGCAATAAAGAGGTTGACGAAGACACCGCGGTCGTCCTGGAAGTAAATGCTGTCGTTCAGCTTGGAGAACTCCTCGATCCCCGTGCCCGTGCAGCACCAGCACGAGTCGAAGTCCGAGCTGAAGACTTTCCAGGAACCGGAGGCGAGCGGCAGGTAGTAGGTGGTGCCGCCGGTTTCCGGGTGGATGGTGCCGAGGCGGTGGTTGAACAGCGTCCGCTCGTAGTAGTCGAAGTAGCGAGGGTCGGCCGTCCACTGGTAGAGGTGGCGGGTCAGCTTGAGCATGTTGTAGGCGACGCAGCACTCGGTGGTATTGGAGCCCTTGCTCAGCTCCTCGGCCAGGCGCAGCGGCCCGGTCAGCCAGTGCTCGCCGTTGCTGGTGCCGCCGGTCGAGTAGGCGCGGGCGCTGGTCACCTCGTACCAGAAGAAATCGGCAATGTCGTGGTAGCGACGCTCCTGGCTTAGCTCGTGGCGGCGGGCCGCGCCGATCACCTTGGGGACCTGGGTGTTGACGTGCAGCCCTTTCAGCTCGTCGTGGCGCAGGGCCAGCGGATCAAAAAACAGCTTGTGGTCGAAGCGCTGCGCCACCTCCGCCCACCGCGCGTTCCCGGTCACCCCGTAGAGGCTGTAAAGCACCTCGTTCATGCCGCCGAACTCGGTCTTCAACACCTCCTGCATGTGCTCTTCGCCCAGGGGCTGGGTCCAGCGGTCCACCCAGCCGGCCATGCCTTCCAGCACGGCCAGCGCCTGGCGGTTGCCACAGTGCTCGTACATGTCCAGCATCCCGGCCATGATCTTGTGGATGGTATAGAAGGGCGCCCACACCCTCTTGCGCGCCTTGAGCCGGTCGAACAACTCCAGGGGAAAAGCGCTGAGATAGCCGTCCTTCAAGGCCTCCTGGCACCTGGCCAGGTCGGCCACCATGGCGTCCGCCTTTCCCTTGAGCGCCGCATCGCCGGTGCTGGCGTACATCAGGGCGCAGGCGGAGAGGTAGTGCCCGGTGAAATGGCCGCGCAGTTCCACATCCGGTTTCTCCCACCCCCCGAGCGGCTGGGCGGAGGAGGGCAGGCCGGCGTTCACGCGGAAGTTGTGGAGCAGGCGCTCGGCCGGCAGCCGGTGCAGGTAGCGGCGGTTGACCTCCTGCGCTTCCTTCGCCAGCCCTTCTCCCAGCCGGACCTGGGTCATGGGGAAAGGCCTGGCCTTCATAGGCAGGTCCTTGCGCGGGAAGTCGCCGGCTGCGCCGGCCGCGGGGGAAGCCGCCTGGCCCGCCGCGCGCAACACGCGAGCCGAAGCCGCACCAGCAGCCAGCCTCCAGGCAAAGCGCCTGCGCGTCAGGGCACGCACTCGATCCGGTCCATTCATAACAGCCTCCTGGTACCGCAAACACGGAGCATCCCGGCAGCTTGCACACTTCGCCCGGAGCTGCCGGACCGCCAAGGGGCATTTTTCGCGTGGGACGACGACCACGCCATTCACTTCCGCATCAGCCGGGAATCAGCGGTGTCAGTCGGCGCCTTCACCGGCGTGGCGCGCCTCGATCATGTCGCGCACGATGGAGGCGAATCTCAGCAAAGGGAGCGGCTTGTGCAGGTAGGCGCACCCGGTGCCTTCCAGGAACTGGCGTGTCTCCGGCGTCGTGTCTCCGGTGATGAACAGCAGCAGGTGTCGGCTTTCCAGCGCGTGGTCGTCCAGGAACTTGAACAGCTTCTTGCCGTCCAGGTTGGGCATGTGGAGATCGCAGACCACCAGGGCGTAGCGCTGCTCCATCAGCTTCTGCAGGCCTTCCCGGCCGTCGGACGCCACTTCCAGGTCGCAGTTTTCCCCCTCCAGCACCTTCCGGAGCATCTTGACCGTCAGCTCATCGTCGTCAATGAGCAGGATGCGGTCCGGGGGACGGTCGGTGCGGCGACTGACCGGGGGCTTCCCCTTCCACTCGATCAGTTCCCAATACGTCAGAGCCAGGCAGAATTCACAGTGACGCAGGGGAAGTTGCCTGCGCTCTAACCCGTCCACCTCATCGGGGCGGAGCCTTTGCACCACGCGCAGCCCGCAGTCCACGCATCTCATCAAGCCGCTGTACAGGTCAATCATTGGGACACCGCCGACAACCGGGGGGAATGCCACTATAGGGCCTTTTGCGAGCCGCGGTCAATATTGGAAACGTCACCCCGATCCGTCGAAACGTTGGCGACGGATCGGGGCGTCGGCGGAAGAGGGGGAGGAAGGTGTAGGTGTGGGCCAGGATGCCGGCAACCTCCTCCCTGCAACGCTAGGAACGCCTGCTTCGGGCGGCCCATGCTATCCTGAGCCGTGGGAGGTCACAGTGCGAATCGCAGAGCGGATGAGCCGGTTGGGAACCGAAACAGCCTTTGAGGTCCTCCTGCGCGCCCGTCAATTGGAAGCCGCCGGGCGCGAGATCATCCACCTGGAAATCGGGGAACCTGATTTCCCCACCCCCCAGCACATCGTTATGGCCGCCCAGGCGGCCCTCGATGCGGGCTGGACGCACTATGGGCCGGCCCAAGGCTATCCGGATTTTCGCCAAGCTATCGCCGAGCACATTTCGAGCACCCGCCGTATCCCGGTCTCGCCCGAGCAGGTGGTGGTGGTGCCCGGCGCCAAGCCCATCCTGTTCTTCACCATGCTGGCCCTGCTGGAGCCTGGGGATGAAGTCATCTATCCCAATCCGGGCTTCCCCATTTACGAGTCCATGATCTGCTTTCTGGGCGCCGTGCCCAAGCCCCTGCGGCTGGAGGAACAACATGGCTTCTCGCCAGACCTGGATATGCTGCAGAGCCTGCTCAGCGACCGCACCCGCTTGCTGGTCCTCAATTCCCCGCACAACC
>CAYVGN010000090.1:0-9415 GCA_964451215.1 uncultured Acidobacteriota bacterium | reverse complement strand
GAGCGGCGCAGCTTGCTCAAACTTGACGGCAGAATTAAAAAACAGAACCTCTGCCCTGCCCTGTTGAGTAGGATATAGGTACAGCTTGTCAACCGGGGAATCATGGCCGCCGCTTAGGGGGTTGACATGTTTGGTTTTCGCAAGAAGCAGCGCGTCAGACTTGCATTGAAGTTTTCCGTTGTCATTGAGCCGGATGAGGCCGGATTTCACGCCTATTGTCCGGCCCTGAAGGGCCTTCACGTAGATGGTGCTACCGAGAGCGAAGCCTTCAATAACGCGGTCGCAGCAGCAAAGGTGTATCTGGCCTCTCTTAGCGCTCACGGTGATCCCCTCCCTGTTGGTCCAAACCTTGAAGTTCGCGGCGAAGCGGTACCGCCACTTGCAGAAGGAGCATCGTTGCGAAGCGTTACGGTAGAATGGCCTACCCTTCAAATGTCTGGGGCCAGCTGAGGAATCTCACGGCGGATGGGATCGTCCGGGCCCTTCTGAAGGATGGCTGGACCAAAACCCCGCCAGCAAGGGCGCCACAATCGCCTATGTCAAAGAGGCCAGACCTCGGCGGCGAGTGGTGATTCACTACCATCCCCGAAAAACGTACGGGCCTGGACTGCTAAAAGCCCTCCTGGAAGATATCGGGTGGAGCGAGGGCGATCTGCGTCGCCTCGGCTTGATCAAGTAGCCCTCGAAATTAGCACACCACCGGCTCGCAGGAGTTGCCGGGAGAGGATGGGGGAGCCGGCCGACAGTTTGAGGGCAAGATTCGGATAGATTTCGCCTCCCCGTTTCGCCTATCTTCCCCGGGGAGGACGAGGAATGCAGATCCGCTATGCGCTGGCCGACTGCCCGCTCGGCCGCCTGCTGGTGGCCGCCACCAGTCGCGGCATTTGCGCCGTAAGCCTGGGCGATAGCGACGCCGCCCTGTCAGCGGCGCTCCGCCGCGAGTACCCGAACGCCCTGCTGTGTCCGGCCGGCTCCCGGCTCCAGCGCTGGGTGCGCAGGCTGCTGCGGCACCTGGAGCGGGGCGAGCCAGCCGCCGACCTGCCGCTGGACCTGCGGGCGACCGCCTTCCAGTGGCGAGTCTGGAAGCAACTGCAAACCATCCCCGCCGGCGCCACCCGCAGCTACAGCCAGATCGCCCGGGCCATCGGAGCATCGGGGGCCAGCCGGGCGGTGGCGCGCGCCTGCGCCACCAACCCCGTTTCGCTGCTGATCCCCTGCCATCGCGTGGTGCGGGCGGACGGGGAACTGGGCGGCTACCGCTGGGGCCTGGAGCGCAAGCGAGCCCTGCTCGAACTGGAGAGCGCCCGAGCCGCTCCGCAGCGCCAGCGGAAGCGTGCCGCCCAGCCGGGCGCCAGGAAGGGCGCGAAGGACCGGACCGGAAACTCTGGTAGTATATAAAGGCGGCGCCTTGGGCCAGAGCGAATCACTATTTTCATGAAGCGCGTTCCCATCCTCTACGTGGTCCTCGCGGTTCTGGTGTTGGTCAGCCTGGCCCCCCTGGTGATCTACGGCATCAAGGTGATGGCCATCAACCGCGAGGCGTTAGAAACCAACGAGAAAGAACTCCAGAACAGCATCACCAAGTCGGTGGCCGACGAGATCGGGCTGTTCGAGCAGAGCGTGCGGCAGCAACTGCAGACGCTCTCCAGGACGCTGCAGCCGGAGGACCCCAAGAAGACGGCCTGGGACAGCCCCTACATTCGCAGCACGCTGGAGCAGTTCGTCGCTTCCAACCCGAACTTGCTCTACGTGACCCTGTTGAACCCGCAGGCCAGGGGCGTGGCCGCCGGCAGCTACAATGCCGACAGCGACGCGTTTGTGCGCAAGAAGCTGGAGGCTGCATTCACCGCCGCCCAGCAAAACCAGCCGACGGAGGGCGAGCCGGTGCTGGTTCCCCGCGGCAGCCAGCACACCCCGGTCATGGTAGTGTCCTTCCCGCTGGTGCAGGGCAACCTGTTCAGCGGGATGCTGGCGGCGGTAGTGGACCTCCAGCCCATGGTGGAGTCGCTGGAGGGATACAGCATCGGGCGCTTGGAGGTCTTCGTGGTGGATTACCGGGGCCGCTTGATGCTCCATCCCGATCTCTCCCGGCACGCCATCGGCCTGGACCTCTCCGGTCTGCCCATCGTGAGCAAGTACCTGACCGAGTGGAAGGGCAAGCAGGCCCAGGCGCGGGAGACCACCTCCTACGACATTTACGTGGAGAGCGAGCGGGTGCCCATGCTGGGCACCTACTGCTCGGTCCCCGGCCTGCGCTGGGCGGCGATCGCGCAGAAGCGGCAGAGCGACGCCTACTACGCGGTCACCCGCATGCGCCAGGCCACCACCCTGTGGGGGGCGCTGGCGCTGCTCATCAGCTTGGTGGTCGCCTACTTCTCAGCACTGCGCATCACCACCCCGATTGAATTCCTGACCGCTTCCAGCCGGGCCATTGCCCGGGGCGACTTCAGCCAGCGCATCCGGCTGCACAGCCGCACCGAGATCGGCGAGCTGGCGGCCACCTTCAACTACATGACCGACGAGCTGGAGCGCTACGTGGCCCAGCTCAAGCAGGCGGCCGAAGAGAACCACGAGCTGTTCGTCTCCTCCATCCGCATGATTGCCGCCGCGGTGGACGAAAAGGATCCTTACACCCACGGCCATTCCGAGCGCGTCACCAGCTACTCGGTACTGATTGCCACCGAGATGGGCCTGTCCGAAGAGGAGGTTTACCGGGTAAAGATTGCCGGGCTGCTGCACGACGTGGGCAAGATCGGCATTGACGACCGGGTGCTGAAGAAGCCCGGGGCGCTGACACCGGAAGAATTCGAGATCATGAAGGCCCACACCACCAAGGGCGCCACCATCCTGGACCCCATCGAGAAGCTGCGCCCCATGATCCCCGGCGTCGAGCTGCACCACGAGTCGCTGGACGGCCGCGGCTACCCGCAGGGGCTGAAAGCAGAGGAGCTGCCCCTGCTGCCCCGGATCATCGCCGTGGCCGATACCTTCGACGCCATGACCACCAACCGGCCCTACCAGGCGGCCATGGAGCCGGAAGTGGCGCTCCGCTACATCCAGTCCCAGGCCGGCCGCAAGTACGACCCGCGCTGCGCCGAGGCGCTCGAGCGCGCCCATCAGACCGGCAAGCTGCGGATGGCGCGCGCCGCCCTCGTCGTCTAGCCCATCCCTCCGGCTCGGCCTCTCGCCTTTCCGCCCGCTGCCTCCGTGGGTTGACAGCCGCTTGGAAGCCCACGGAGAATAGGCCCTAGCGTGGGGACAGGAATTCTTGCTTGTGCGGACGGGCAGGAACAGTTGCCCCACCGAACCATCATGAATACAGGCTTTTTCTGGACAGTCGGCCGGTCTTTCCTCTCCAACCTGGTGCGGCGACGGGCGCTGTTGGGCAACCTGGTGGTGCGCGACTTCAAGCAGCGCTACGTGGGCTCTTCCATTGGCTGGATGTGGGGCCTGGTCCACCCCGCGGTGCTCCTGCTCAGCTACACCTTTGTCTTTTCCATGGTCTTCAAGGTGCGCCCCATCCCCGGTTCTGGCACCGACAGCTTCGCGCTCTACCTCTTTGCCGGCATCCTGCCCTGGCTGCTTTTCCAGGAAACGGTGCAGCGCTCGGTCACGGCCGTGGTTGACTACTCCAACCTCATTACCAAGACCATGTTCCCCTCCGAGGTGCTTCCCGTTTCCTTGTTCATCTCCGGCATGCTGAGCCACCTCCTGGGGTTGCTGGTGCTGTTGGCCATTGCCGCCTTCGCCGCCAAGAGGATCACCGTCTTCGTGCTGCTGCTACCGGTTTACCTTGTTCTGTTGGCGCTGCTCAGCATCGGCGTGAGCTGGCTGGTCTCCAGCCTGCACGTCTTCCTGCGCGACACAGCCCAGATCCTGGCCATCGTAATGACCTTCTGGTTCTGGTTCACGCCGATCTTCTTCAGCGCCCAGCACCTGCCCGAGCGCGTGCGGTTCATCGCTCGCATCAACCCGCTGGCGTACGTGGTGGATGCCTACCGGAAGTGCCTGCTGGCAGGGCAGGCGCCGGCCCTCTGGGACCTGGGGGTGACGGCGGCGTTTGCAGCCGCGGCCTTCCTCGGCGGCGGGCTGTTCTTCCGCTATACCAAGCGCGCCTTTGGTGATGTCTTGTGAAGAGCGCGGGCCGCGGTGCCGGCCATGACCAGGGGCGGGAGCCGGGCGCTACTTGCGGGCGTGCAGAATGGAGCGTTGGTAGGCGTAGTGGGACGGCCGCAGGACCCCGCTGTGGCTGCCCACCTCCGCCACTTCCCGGAAGCCCAGTTTCTTCAGCAGTTGCACCAGGCAGGCCTTGCCGGGCAGCCACCAGGAGACATCGTCCTGGATAGGATCGTCTCCGCCGATGTAGAGCATGGCGGGCCGCCCATCCGCATCGTCCGGGATCACCTGCGACAATACCAGGACCCCGGAGCACAAGCGAGCCACCGCCGCCAGGGCCTGCAGCGGGTTAATGGTATGCAGGAGCACGTCGCCCAGGAACACCAGATCGAACCCGGAAACGCCAAGCTTCGCCGCTGAGAGGTCATACACCGAGGCGTAGCATCGCTCCACCTGTGACTCCAGAAGCTGCCGGCAGAACTGGAACGGGCCCTCCAGCAGGTAGAAATAGAGTTCCTCGGCGGTGCACCTGCGTTCTCTGTTCGCGACGCTGGCCGGGGACTCGCCGAAAATCATCGCTTCGATCTTGGCCACCACCTGGTTCAAGGTCTGCCCGGGAAACCGGTCCAGCGCGCTAAGCGAAGGAAGCTCCACCGAGATCACGCGCGCCCCCCTCTTCTCGAATTCGAAGGCGAAGAAACCGGTGGCGGAACCGATGTCCAGCGCCGTCATGCCGCGCATGTCTTCGGGGAAACGAAAGGCGGGAAGGCTGTCGCGAAAGTCATACAAGCCCGGCGTCACCAGGCCGTGGGGTAATTCTACGGTGTGGTACCAGTAATAATCCCGGACATCGCCCAGGCCCAGCTCGGCGACCCGCCGGTTGAACTCCTCAACGGCCCGCCTGAAATCTTCCAAGAGTGCCTCCTGCGCCACGAAAGTCCTCGCTGAGCTGCGCAGATTTCTGCCGGAAGTCTGCAGCCGGGATCCTGCCGTCCTGCGCTCTCAGCCGCAGGCCAGCTACCTATTTATACGCTGCGCACACCACCCGCTTTCCGCGAGCGTGCTGCTCGTAGGCGCCTGCCGGAGGGACGATCAACTCTGTGCGGCGGAAGCCGGCCTGCCGGAGCATGAACTCCAGCGCCCGGGGCGAGGGGCACAGGGCCACCGGCGAAGCCCCGGTCTCAGCGTTGTCGGCGTAGAACTCGCTGGATTCATCAATCAGCGCCAGCGCGCCCTGGTAGGGCCGCGTCCACTGGCACGCACCCCATTCCGTCCAGCCCTCTACCTCCCCGATCACCTGCGTTTCCACCACGCACAGCTCCGTGGTGATGTCGGCGATGTTGCGCAGGCACAACATGGGGTTCTCCAGGTGGTACAGAATGCCCAGGCACAAACAGAGCTCAAACCGCCCCGCGGTCTCGGCGCGCAGCTCCTCGCAGTTGGCCTGAAGGTACTCCACGTTCGAGAGGCCCAGCACCTGGGCCACGAACCTGGCCTTCCGCAGGTTGCAGCCGCGGACGTCCACACCCGTAACCCAGCGCACGCCCCTGCGGACCATCGCCAGCGAGTAAAAGCCTTCGTGACAGCCCACGTCAATGCACCGGATTTCCGGAAGACGCAACCCGAAAAACCCGTCCACAACACGGTTCACCATTTCCAGGCGGGTCGAAAAAATCGGGGTCACCTCTGCCGGCAGGACGGAAGGGGTGCGGCCATAAGGTCCCAGGTCAAATTCGTAAAACCAGGGGCCCAATTCCGCAATTTTTTCCTGAATCTCGAGGATCGTCATAGTTGCGAAGCAGCGCCCTGCTCGATGAAATGTCCGCCTATTTTGTCCTCTTCAACCAGCCGTTGGGCCAGTAGGTCACATCACAAAGGTCGCTTTCGCGAAAAGGCCGGGGCGGCGAAACGCGCTCGAATTCCGGATGCGCCATCAGGAATTCGTTGGCTGCGACCAGGGGATTGTCAGAAGCCCAGGCCGGGTCTCCACCGGGGACGTCGGCCAGATCCTCGATGATGCCGTCGGCAGCAATGATGTAGGAGCCGGGCGTGACGAAGGGCGAATAAAGCTCCAGTTCGCGCCGCACATGTTGCCGGGTGTGGCAGGAGTCCAGAACAACCATGACGGCATCACCGGGCTGCAGCGATCCAGCGACCCGCTCGACCACCTGCGCACAGACGGAATCGCCCTCGATCAGCGTGATGCGGTGGGCCAGCGGGTGGCGCTGGAGCGCCTCACGGTCGGCCGGTGGAATCTCCCGGTCCACGCCGATGACCCGGCCCTTGCCCAAGGCTTGGCAGAGTGAAGCGTAGAACAGCAGCGACCCGCCGCGAAACACTCCGGTTTCGATAATAACATCCGGCCGGACCTGGTAGACGGCTTCCTGCACGCGCAGCAGGTCTTCCGGCAACTGCAGGACCGGGCGGCCGAACCAGCTGAAATTGTGATAGCAGCGCAAGCTCCACCCCACCCGGATCCACTGCCGCGAAATGGCCTCGTAGGAGGCAGGGCTGAAGAGCGGCAGGGTTGTTTCCGCCGCCGCTTCCGCCGTGGTTAAGGTCTGGGCCGCCGTATCGAGGATGATCTTCATGTGCCACTCCCGCGCCGCCCGCGGCCGGACGATTATATTACCGGAGGCCGCGAGGGCCCGGAAAGAGCGTTGCCGGCCGGCACGACCGGCCGCCGGGCCGCTTCCCATCCGCGTGCCGCCTGGCCCACAGGCGGCGCAAGGCGGGGAGAGGGGGACAGGGGAGCTGTTCCTTGACACCGGCGGGCGCGCGCACCCAGAATAAGGTCGCAGCGGAAGAAGCCGGGCACCAGGCGCGCCCGAGGCCGCTTCCGCCTTGTTCCACAGGATGTCTTGCTAAGGGATGGCCCTGGTGTTGTCTGTTCTCGCCACGCGCTACGAGTTGCCGGGCGTTTGGGGGCGGCCGGGTCCTGCCGGCTGTCGCGGGCGCGGCTTTTCCCTCTGCGCTCCGCAACCCAGCCGGAGAGAGTTGCCCCGATGAGCGTGACCGTCAGCCTGGACAAGGTGAGTAAGAGTTACGCCGTCTACTCCAGCCCGGCGGCCCGGCTGAAGGAGCTGCTGACCCTGGGCCGGCGCAGATGCCACCAGGACTTCTGGGCGCTGCGCGATGTCACTTTCGATGTGGAACGCGGCTCCACCTTCAGCATCCTGGGCGAGAACGGCGCGGGAAAAAGCACGCTGCTGCAACTCATCGCCGGCATCCTCCGGCCCACCCGCGGCAGTATCGCGGTGAACGGAAGGGTATCGGCCCTGCTGGAACTGGGTTCCGGTTTCAATCCCGAGTTCACCGGCCGCGAGAACGTGTTTCTGAACGGCGCGATCCTGGGGCTGAGCAACAAGGAAATCGAGCGGCGCTACCCGGCCATCGTGGACTTCGCTGAGATCGGCGACTTCCTCGAGCGTCCGGTCAAGACCTATTCCAGCGGCATGGTGGTGCGGCTGGCGTTCGCCGTCGCCATCAACGTGGACCCGGAGATCCTGCTGGTGGATGAAGCGTTGGCGGTCGGCGACATCTACTTCCGGCAGCGGTGCATGCGGAAGATCCACGAGCTGCACCGCGCCGGCGTCACCATCGTCTTCGTCACCCACAATGTGGCCGACGTCAAGAGCCTGGCGACGCAGGCAGTGTGGCTGGCCGAGGGGCGGGTGGCGGAAATCGGCGACCCGGACCGCGTGGTCAGCCACTACCAGGCGGCCATGGTCAACAAGGACACCGAGTACCTGCGCCACCACGCCGCAGCCCAGGCCGCGTCCGCCGGTTGCCCCTACGCCCTGCGCGCGCCGGAAATCGTGGAGAAAATCCCAAACATTGATTTCCGCTACGGCACCGGGCGCGCGCAGGTGCTGGGCATCGCGGTGCTGAACGAGCGCGGCGAGGAACTCGGGCTGCTCCCGCCGGGCGAAACCGTAACCGTGCGCATCAGCGTGCGCGCCCAAAGCGAGACCCCGCAGCCCATCGTCGGCTTCCTGCTGCGGAACCACCTGGGCGTGGATTTCTCCGGCACCAACACCGCCCTGGAAGGCGCCGAGCTGCCCCCGCTCTCTCCGGGCGGTACCCTGACCGTGGATTTCCACGTGGCCTTGCCGGAACTCTACCCCGGCCACTTCTCCTTCTCGCCGGCGATCGCCAACGGCACGCTGGGAGCGGTCGAGGTTTGCGACTGGATTGACAACGCCGTCACGCTGCAGATGGAGAAGCGTCGGAAGATGTACGGTTATTTCCGGCTGCCGTGCCGCGTGGAGCTGCGCGGCCTGCGGGTCGTCACCGGCGCGGGCGCCGCCGGCGGCCAGAGGGAGCGATAGATGGAATTGAGCGGCGAGCGCGTCATTCCCGGGCAGGTGGATCCGGACCTCTGGAACGAGCATGTGGCGCGCTATGCCTTCGCCGGCCGCGTGGCCCGGCTGCTGCTGGCGGAGCGGCCCCGGAGCGCGCATCCAGAGCCCGTTCGGGTGCTTGATGCCGGGTGCGGCTCCGGCTATGGGGCCGCCTACCTGGCCGCCGTGGATGCGCGATTGGACGTGACCGGGGTGGAGCTCAGCGAGGAAGCGCTGGCTTACGCCCGCCAGCACTATTCGGCCCCCAACCTGCGCTTCCAGCGCGAGGACTGCCTGGCGTTGCCCTTCGCCGCCGGCGGGTTCGACCTGGTGGTGGCCTTCGAGCTGATCGAGCACCTGGCGCAGCCGGAAGCCTTCCTGGAGCAGGCTGCCCGCCTGCTGGCGCCCTGCGGCCGGCTGCTCCTCTCCACCCCCAACCGCCCCTACTACACAGAGGAACGGGAATTCAGGAACCCGTTCCACGCCCGGGAGTACGATGCCGCCGAGCTGGCGGCGCTGCTCCGGCCGGTCTTCCCCGAACACGCGCTCTATTTCCAGAATCACGTCCCGGCCATTTCCTTCTTCCCGGCAGCACAGGCCTCCTTGCCAGGCCCCGGCGATGAGTGGAGCGGGGCGATGGCGGCCGCCGCGCCCCCTGCGGCCGACGAGCAGCCGCACTTCTTGCTGGCCATCTGCGCGCGCGAGCGGCTGCCGGCCCCGGAGCCGTTTGTCTTTGTTCCCGAAGCCGGCAACATCCTTCGCGAGCGCGAGCGCCATATCCGCCTGCTGGAAGACGGCACGGCGCGCCTGGAAGCCGACCTGGCTCGCCGGGACCAGACCATCCGGCAGCTTCAGGACGAACACGCCGCGGAAACGGAACGCGCCCGCTGCTTGCTGGACGAGCGCCAGCGGGAATTGGAGGAACGCGCGGCCTGGTGCCGCGAACTGGATGCGCG
>CAYVGN010000089.1:0-9453 GCA_964451215.1 uncultured Acidobacteriota bacterium | reverse complement strand
GGACGGCGGTGGCGAAATCGGCGTCCTCCAGGCGCAGCCGGGCCGAAGCGCTGGGCAGCGGGTCGTCAAACTGGAACTGAATTCCGTAGGAGGCGCCGACCGCCAGGTACAGGGCGCGGGGGTCGCCTTTCAGGTCCCAGGAGCGGCGGAGGGGCTGCGGCCGCAAAGCCAGGAGTGGTGTGGGGGTGGCCTGCAGGTCGGCGGCCTCTTCCTGCTGCTCGCGACCTTCCACCAGGCCCGCCGCTCCGCGCGCCCGCTCCAGTTCTTCCCGGGTGAAGGCGTTGGACGGGTCCATCTCGGCAGCCTGCTCCAGTTCCCGCGCCGCTTCCGCGTATTTCTGGAAGCGCATCAGGCGCAACCCGGCGTCCACGTGCACAAAGGCGGCGCGCTGCCGGGCCCTCTCGCGAGCGATGGCCAGACGCAGGTCGTTGGGAAAGCGCTCGGCGGCGCGGCTGTAAGCAGTCAGCGCCTCGCGCAGCTTGCCTTGGCGCTCCAGGCGGCTGGCCTGGCGATAGGCGCGGTCCGCGTCGCGCTCCGCGGCCTCCACCCCCGCCAACGCCAGAAGCAGGCAGAACAACACGCCCCGCATCAGAACCATCGTATCAGGGACGGTGGAGGCGTCCCCAGCGTTGACCCCGCTCCAGGACACACATCTTTCACCGGTCGCGCCCCGGCCAGGTTTCTGCTGCGCCCGACTGCCCCTCGCCCGCCAGGGGCGGCCCCAAGAACTGAAACCTCCTTCCGGCGGGCGGCGTCTCTAGGGCGGCATTCCATTTTGCTTGCAAGGGGGTGCACTCATGAAGGCTGCGGTACTGTTCTTGCTGGCTGCTCTGACCGCGCTGGCTGCGTTGGCCGCGGAAAAGCCTCGCGTGTTCATCGCCGAGAGCGACTCGTGGGAGCTTTCCGGCCGCGGCGGCGGGGTCGAGGCAGTCGCTGCCGGAGTGACAAGAGGAGGCGCGCGTCCCCAGACCGTGGAGATCATGAAGACGTTCGCGCAGCGCTGCCCGGCCGTCAGCGTCACGCTGGACCGGGACAAGGCCGACTACGTGGTTTTGCTGGAGCACGAAGGGGGGAAAGGCAGCTTCCGGCGCGACAACAAGGTGGCCGTCTTCAACCAGGAGCGGGACATGATCTACAGCGGCTCCACGCGCAGCCTGGGTAACGCGGTGAAAAACGCCTGCCTGACCATCACCGGCCCGGCCGGCAAGTAGGTGTCGTCCCGGTTATGCTGTGGGCGCTATGAGTTCAGCCTCCGGGTCGGCGGCGGGCCGAAGGGCCCACACCCCGCAAGATCGTAGGCCCAGGTAGCGCAGGGGCGGAGAAGAAGGGTGTGGCGAAGGAACAGCCGCAAGCCGGACACGGCGCCACCTTCCGATCACACTCACCGGAACCCAACCACGGCTGCCGGTGTCCAACAAGCCGATGATCTGCCTTCTTCTTTTTTTGAGCGCCTTGCTGGCCGGCTGCGTTCACGCCGCCGATGCCTCCGGAACGCGATTGCTCCGCGAGCCGGACATCTCGCGACACAGAATCGCCTTCATCTACGCGGGCGACCTCTGGACAGCGCCGAGAGATGGTGGGGAGCCCTTGCGGCTCACCAGAACGCCAGATGCTGAAAGCCTGCCCCGGTTTTCACCGGATGGCGAGCACATCGCGTTTACGCGAAACGGCGATGTTTACGTCATGCCGGCGGCAGGTGGCGAAGAGCGCCGTCTCACCTGGCATCCCCTGCCCGACCGGGGCGTGGCATGGACTCCGGACGGCAGCCGGGTGCTCATCCACTCCGACCGGCTTAAACACGAGCTGACCCGTACGCCACACCTGTTCCTCGTGCCCGTCGCGGGCGGCCTGCCAGAGCCGCTGCCCATTCCCCGGGCCACCTGCGGCAGTTTCTCCGCGGACGGCCGGCGTATCGCCTACGGCCCTAATCCGGAACTCGTGCTACGACTCCCATGGAAGCGTTATCGGGGTGGCTCGCTCGCTTATATTGCTCTCTACAACCTTGCCAACAACGATTACGAGGAGCTGCCCCGCACCCAGGCGAACGACGTGTGCCCGATGTGGCACAAGGAGTCCATCTACTTCCTGTCGGACCGCGACAGGACCATGAACCTGTACCGCTACGACCTGGGATCGAAGCGAACCGAGCGCCTTACCGACTATGCAGAATGGGATGTCAAGAATGCCAGCCTGGGGCCCGACGCCATCATTTACGAGAACGGAGGCTGGCTGTTCATTCTGGATCTCGACAGGCGCCGGACGGGCCAGGTTTCCGTTTCCCTACCCGAAGAAGCGCTGCCGCGAGCCGAACAGCGCGCGGAATGGAGACAGGCGCTGGAGGACACATGGCGGGCCTACCGCGACAATGCCTTTTACCCGGTTCCCGCGTGGGACAGCATCAAGCCCCGCTACGAGGAGCTGATGAACTGGGCCGCGCACGCCAGCGACGCCGAATCCGTCCTGAAGGACATGCTGGGCGAAGCAAGCCAGGGCCATGTTGTGCTGAGCCGCACCGGACAGCCCCGGGCGGCAGGAATCGGCCTGCTCGGCGCGGACTTCCGGGTCGAGAACGGCTTGTATCGGATCACCAAGATCTACGGGCTCGCGGCACAGGAAGGCAAAGCTCCTGGGCCGCTGGCGGCGCCGGGGCTGGAGGTGAAACCGGGCGACTTCATTATCGCCGTGGACGGCAAGCCCGTGCGGGCGAATGCCGAGATTTGCGCGGCGTTCGAAGGGACCGCCGGCAGGGAAACTAAGCTTCGCGTGAACAGCTCACCCTCGGCAGAAGGGGCGCGGGAGGTGGTGGTGAAGCCCATCGCCGACGAGTCCGGGTTGCGCTACGCCGAGTGGGTCCGCTCCAACCGCGCGCACGTAACAGAGGCAACCGGGGGACAGGTCGGCTACATTCACCTGGGGAACGTCGGCCAGAGTGGCGTGGAGCAATTCCGCAGGGAATGGCGCGCGCAACGCAGCCGGGTGGCAGCCATGATCGTGGACGCCCGCAACAACTCTGGCGGCGGCAACGCAGACGACGTAGTGGACTGGATTGTGCGCCGGCCCACCAGGCTAATGTATGACCGCCGTGGCCGTGTTCCACCCTGGGACTATTTCCTGGACGGCCCCAAGGTCTTGATCGTGAACGACCAGTCCGTTTCGGGCGGCGACGAACTTGCTTACCTGTACAAGCACAGGAAGGCCGGGCCACTGGTCGGAACCCGCACCTTCGGCGCGATGATCGGAACCGGCCCGACTTACAAGATCACCGGCGGCTGGGAGTTGGTCCTGCCCGTGTACGGCTTTTTCTGGCTGGAAACCGCGACCTGGTCCCCGGAGAACTACGGTGTCGAGCCGGATTACCTGGTGGAACTGAAGCCGGATGCGCTGACCGGAGGCCGCGACCCGCAGCTCGAAAAGGCCATTGAGCTGGTGAGGGCCGCGCTGAAGACCTACAAGAAGCTGCCTGAGCCACCGCCGTACAGGCCTCCCCAGTAGCGAGACTGCATGGAGAGGTCCGTTGGGGTCACTTCATGAGGTGCCGCAGTTCCTCGGCGTGACGCGCTACGGCCTAGCGGATCTGCTCCTGGCCCTCCATCGGGAACCCGCAGGCTCCCTCCGTGCTCTGGGCTTCCGACAGCCCTTCGCTCCCAAAGCTGCCGCGGCCCGCCCCGGACGGGATTCCCGACAGGAACAGGTGGACCCTGTTTTTCAGGCTGGAACGATTTCCAGATATGCGGGCGGTTCCCGGCGGCGCAGGCGGCTCAAAAACATGCCGATGCGCGCCTGCCACCCGTACTTGTTTACGATGCCATTTCGGGCCGCCGACGTCTCCTCCGGCGGCAAGATGCGCGCGAACGCCGTCGCCGCCGCCCCAAGCGGCTTCCCGGAAAACGTGCAAGGCGCAACCTCCACGCGGGGGTTGTTCCGAATGCGCTTAACCTTGCCCGAATCGGGCGCTGTGTACACGTAAACACGCCGCTTCCCCTCAGCGAACCATACCGGCGTACTGACCCCCTTGCCGTTCTTGCGGAACGTCGTGAGGCACATGTAGCGATGCCCGGCCAGGTTCGGAAAAGCAAGCTGGTCGCTCATGGTGGCAATCCTCCGGCCATCCGCAATGATACGTGATTGCGCATTCCGGCCCGGCTGTCTGCAATCGGAAATCGTTCGCTCGACCGCCAGCGTCTCGCCGGCAACCGTGCGAGGGCCGCCCATGTGGCCGCGCAGTATAAGGGAAAGCAGCAGGATGTTCCACTCGCAATTGAAGGTTGAGCGGCGGTTCTCGGCCCTATTCCGTTGGATGCGGCAACCGATGCCGCCGCGCGCAGTGGGTTTAGTAAGACGCTTCCCGGCCCGGTCTCTGCCGGGCCTTCGCGGATCTCAGCAAGGCACGGACAGCGGCGCCGCCCCTACCTGTTGCTCAGTTTCGCATTCCCCTGGACAGCCTTGCCACAGTCGCCAGCGCGGAAAAATCGCCTCCCCTTTCCTCGCCCTTAGGTCCTCAAAGGCGGCCTAGAGTTCGGCGTGTCAAGCGGCAGCACATCCGGGCCTATACAGGATGCAGGGATCGCGCGGTTTCCCTGTGCGCGCTGCGTCATACCTGCCTGATGCCGTGGGCGGAGAACATAGACCCGCGGACGCTGGCCTGCCTGGCCGGCCACGGTGACATGGCCATCACGCGGCGGTACTTCCATCCGTAGGAGCAGATCATGCGCGCGGCGCTGGACCGCGCGCGTGTGCACACGGAAGCCACGCTGAGTGGGCACAAACTTGGGCACAGGCGCGAGGCCGCGGTTTCTGAGCCAGAGCCGGCAGGAGAAAAAATGGCGCGCCCGGAGGGACTCGAACCCCCGACCTACTGGTTCGTAGCCAGTCGCTCTATCCATCTGAGCTACGGGCGCGCACTGCCTGCTGCTATTGATTAAGTCTACCGGCGCGGGCGCGGGGAAGTCAATCCAGCGGTAGGGCAGCGCATGGAACGGCCGCTCCACGCTACAATGCGACTATGGCAGACACGGGCGGCTACACCGAAGAGCACGCCAAGGCAGGGATCACGGCGGCGTTGCCGAAACTGGAAACCTGGCCCAACCAGTACCGCGGCTACACCATTACCACTACCTACCCGGAGTACACCTCGGTCTGCCCCAAGACCGGCTTGCCCGACTACGCCACCATTACCATTGAGTACGAGCCGGCGGAACTGTGCGTGGAATTGAAGTCGCTGAAGATGTACCTGCTCGCCTACCGCAACCTGGGGATCTTTTATGAGAACGCTATCAACCGCATCCTGGAGGACCTGGTGGCGGCCTGCCGGCCGGTGTGGGCTACCGTGAAGGGGGAATTCACCCCGCGTGGTGGGATGCGCAGCACGGTGGTGGCACGCTGGCCGCGGGAAGCCGGTAGGCAGTAGCCGGTCAGTAGCAGGCAGTAGGCAGCAAGATGTCGGCAAGGGGCAGGCTCTACGTCCGCGTGTCCACGGTGGCGGTGGCCAGTACCTTGCCCACCTGCCCGTTGACGTACTTGCGCAGCACAAAGGTATAGAGGTGCCCCCGCTCGATGAAGTCCACCTTGAGGCTGCCCGATAGCCCTTCGGCCAGGAAAACTTCTTCGCCGCCGTCAATCGAGAAAAAGACCTGGGCGCCGGCGGTGTTGGAGGCAGACCAGGTGATCTCGCCCTCGGGGGTGGCGGTAATTTCACCGGTGGCTGCGTCCTTCACCGGAAGGTAGGTGAGGTTGGCGGGGATGGAGCCGACGAACAGCTTCACCTCGGTGGGCTCGCCGTTCATCTCCAGCTCGTCGGCCACCTTCACGTTGAACTGCAACAGCCCGACGAAGCCGGGGGCCAGGCCGCCGAACAGGATGGGGGCGTCGCGTCCCTGGATGGAGGCGCTCATGGTGGTGTGAATCGTGGTGCCGGCGGGGGAAGGCTCGCCGTCGGCAGCCGGGGGCTTGTCCAGGCGGATTCGGAGGAAAAAGCGGTAGAGGTGCCCCGCCTTGAAGAAGCCTTGATCCGGCGCCTCTTCCCCACTGGTGCCTTCGGCGTAAACGGACTCCGGGCCGCCATCGGTGGACAGGTAAACGCGGGCCGCGGAAACATTGGTGGTGGACCAGGTCAGCTTGCCCTGGGAGTCCACCGAGATCTGCCCGGATCGCTCGTCGGCCACCGCGACGAATGTGTCCAGGGTTGCCTGGGCCAGCGTGGCGCCGTCCAGGCCGTTCACCAACTGCCGGAGCGCGAAGCGGTAGAGGTGCCCGGGTTCGATGAAGGTTGCCGCGATGCTGCCCTCGGTGCCCTCGGCGAAAACGCTTTCTGCACCGCCATCAATCGAGACATAGACGCGGGCCGCCGCCACATTGCTTGTGGACCAGGTGACCAGGCCCTCGCTGGCCACCTCGATCTGGCCGGTGGGCTCGCCCGTGGGCTCCCCGCGGGTATCCACGACGGCAATGGCCACGATAGGCCCCACGACGCCGTCATCGAGAGGACGAAGGATGAAGCGAAACACGCGCCCGGGGGCGATGAAGTCGGCCTTCTGGTTTCCCTTCTGGCCTTCTGCAAACAGAGCTTCCGGGTCGCCGTCGGTAGACACGAACACGCGCGCGTTTGAAGAGAAGGAGATGGACCAGGAGACGTCCCCTTCCGACGTGGCCTTGATCTCCCCTTTCTGGCTGGTGTCGAGCGTGGCCGCGCCCAGCGCGTCCCCCAGTGGCCCCACCGACTGCACCCCAGTCGCAAAGAAGATGATGGTTTGGCCCGGTTCCAGCGGGTTCGTGTCGTCCACGGGCGTAAAGTCGGCATGGAAGGCCAGAAGGCTGCCGGTACCGTCCCCGGAAACGGTAAAGACGCCCGGGGTCAGATCGCTGATCGGCACCGGGACGGCGGTGGAGACCACGATGCCCTCCGGTGTGCGTTTCTCGACCACCACGCTGGCGTTCCATCCGGCGGTTTCCCAGGGCACCTGGAAGTTGATCTGGGTGGGCGAGACGAAGAACAGCGGCGCCGGCACGCCGTTGATGAGCAGGGAAGTGCCGGCCAGCTCGCGCGGCAGGGGAAGCTCGGAGGCGACGGCGGTTTCCCCCGCCAGGTCCCTGCCGAAGAGCACGGCGATGCTGCCCGGGGTGATCTCCAGGCGCGGCCCGCCCACATTCAGGTAGGTGACCGCCAGGCTGCTGATGGTCACGCTGCGGTTGATGGGCTGGCCCGCTGCCGGGGTTTCGGTGGGATAGAAGCGGTTCTGGCCGCCGGGGGAGCCGCCCAGGTAGACGCGGTAGCTGGTGGCGCCCGCCACCTCGTCGAAGGTCACCACCAGCTTGCTCTTGTCCGGCACCGTGACCTGCACCTCTTCCGACGGCGTGCTTTCAAACAGGATGCCGCCCTCGGCGGTGACCTTGATGTAGTAGGTCCCGGCGGGCAACTCCCCCTCCGCCTGCACTTCCACCTGCACCCCGGTGACGCGCGCCAGGCCATTGCCACCGAAGTTGGCGGCGCTCAACACCGAGCCCGGGTCGAACAGCGGCAGGCCGGGGACGAACCGCAGCACGCGCCGGTGGCCGGTGTCGGCCACCAGGATGCCGGAACCGGAGGAAGCCAGGGCCAGCGGGGTGGACAGGTCACCGGCGGTGAGCCGGTCCGGGGCGGTTCCCGGAGCGGTGGCGGTGCGGAAGTCGGCCTGGCCCAGCACCACGTCGGCTGCCACCCCGTTGCTGGTCGGAAGCTGCTCGTAGATCAGGATGCGGTTGTTGCCGGCGTCGGCCAAGAACAGCCGGCCGCCGGCCAGGAAGGCGTGGCGCGGGAAGTCCAGCGAGGCCGGCCCGGTGCCGGCAGCCTCGCTGTTGAAGTCCGGCTGGCCGATCACCACGTCGGCGGCCGCGTTGTTGCTGGTGGGGACGCGGTTCCAGATCAGGACGCGGTTGTGGCCCAGGTCGGCGACGATCAGCCGCAGGCCGTCGGTGAATGCCGAGGTGGGGTCGCGCAGGCTGGTGGCGCTGGCCGCCTGGTCGGCGCGCGCATTGAAGTCGGCCTGCCCCAGCACCACGTCGGCCTGGGCCCCGTTGGAGGCAGGAAGCGAGTTGAAGATCAGGACGCGGTGGTTGCCGGTGTCGGCCACGAACAGCCGCTGCCCGTCCAGAAACACGCCGTTGGGCGCGCGCAGGCCGCCCCGACCCACTCCCGCGGCGCTGCTCTTGAAGTCCGACTGCCCCACCACCAGCTCGGCGGCCGCGCCGTTCTCCGTGGGAATGCGGTTGAAGATCAGCACCCGGTTGTTGTTCGTGTCGGCCACTGCCAGCCGTTGCCCGTCTGTGCTGATCCCGATGGGGTTGTTGAACGATTTCTCGGAAAGCCCGGGCGTGTTCTTGCCGAACTCCGGCTGCCCGATGACGACGGCAGCCGCGGCGCCGACCCCAAGCTCTGACAGGTTCGGGAAGATCAGGATGCGGTGGTTGTTGGGGGCCAGGAAGGGCAGGCCACCGTCACACACGATCAGGCGGTTGCCGGCCACCGCCAGGCCGGTCACCGTGCCCAGCTCGTCGGCAGCGGCGCCAGGGATGTTGGCGCTGAAATTCTTCTGGCCCACCACCGTCACCGCGGCCTGGCCGGTCACAAAGCGGGGGGCGGCGGCACCGGCGCCAAACGACGGCGCAACCAGCCCGGCCAGCAGGCCCGTTAGCAAGGCAGCTACGAGAAAGGCGAGAGATGGCAGGCGCACCAGCACCTCAGCTCTGGATACTCCCGAGGACAGAAATTCACATTCTATGGGATTTGCCGACATTCCGCAATCTGCGCCCGCCAACGGAGCCAACGAGCGGGGCTGGGTGCTGGTCCCCGCAGCGCCGCCTCCGAGGGGCGTGATAGAATTTTTGGTTGTTCTTGCGGTTTCACAACAGCGGTCCCACCAACATGGGGAGCCGAGGCAGCCGTTTTCTTCTTTCTCTTCTCGCCTTCTGCCTGCTGAGCCTGGCGACGGTCACGGCGGCGCGCGACCGCGGGCCGGAGGGAACCCACTGGGATAGGGGCGAGTGGAAGGTGCTGGACGCGCTGGCGCGTCAAGCGCTACTGGAGCTGCAACTGCAGCGCGACGGGCGTGTCCAGGCGCTGAAGGCCGCCCCTGCTGCGGCGGCGCCGGCCGACGTCGGCGACGTCGCCGTCCTTGACGACGACGGCACCATCATGGTGCAGGCCAACCTGTTTGACCTCGCCAACCGCAGCCTGCGTTTCACCCCGGAGGGGGCCGGCTACCGGGTGACCGCGGCAGGCCCGGCGCTGGACACGGCTGCCGCCGCGGCCGGAAGCGCGCTGACGCTGGAAGACGACGACACCCGCGAAATCCCCTTGCGCTTCCGCTTCCCGTTTTTCGGCCGCAACCACGGTTCGGTCTTCCTCAACTCGGACGGGAACCTGACCTTCAACGAAGGCGACACGGCCATCACCGCGCGCGACGCCAGCCGCTTCCTGGT